>JAAYMP010000094.1 GCA_012521315.1 Bacillota bacterium | reverse complement strand
TAACCTGAAAACGAGCTGATAACAAAAGATTACCATAAATTCGGGAGAAAGAAAAGAAAAGAGGAAAGAGGGTTTCTTTTCCCGCTGCGGAAATAAAATGGAAAGAATCTTCCGGGGGTGGATTTGTCATGTCCCAAACAATCCTGGACGAACTGGAACAACTAAAGCAGGAAGTCCTTTTATGCCGGCGTTGCCGGTTAAGGGACGGTTGTCAGCAGGTCGTCTTCGGCGAAGGCCGCCCCGGCCTCCTCGTCATCGGCGAAGGTCCCGGTGCGGAGGAAGACCACCAAGGCCGTCCGTTTGTCGGCGCCGCCGGTCAGTTGCTCGATAAAATTCTGGCCTCCGGCGGTTTTGACCGCAACGTAAACGCCTACATCGACAACGTGGTAAAATGCCGCCCGCCGTTCAACCGGGTCCCCACCGCCCAAGAGTGTGCTTGCTGCCTGCCGCATTTGGAAGCTCAGATCAAAATCTTGAAACCGAAAATCGTTCTTCTGCTGGGGGCCACGGCCCTCCAAGCAGTCCTCAAGACACCCCAGGGGATCACACGTCTAAGGGGGCAATGGCAGATCCGGGACGGTGTTTATTACCTCCCGACCTACCACCCGGCGGCTTTACTCCGGGATCCCCGCCGGAAAATAGATGTTTGGCACGACATCCAACTGCTCGTCGCCAAATACCGGGAAGTAGTAGACCCAAACCATTTTTCCCCCTACTGCTGATCACCACCAATCCGGTTGCGTCCTTTCCTTTACGCCACCAGTTCATACTTTACATTTGGACGCCTTGGTGTTATACTAACGGTGCGCACGTGAAAGGTTAGTGATTGCGTTTTTTCCCTTCTCATTTTTACCTGCTCCATTGGTAGGGAAATTATGCATCCTCCTAAACCGTTCCGGGCAATAAAAATGAGGAGGGTTCCAATTTTAATGTTCCAAGACAAAACCATGGTCTGCCGCGACTGCGGCAACTCTTTCGTCTTTTCCGCTTCTGAACAAGAGTTCTATGCCGAGAAAGGGTTCACCAACGAACCGGGCCGTTGTCCCCAGTGCCGGGCGGAGCGCAAACAGCGAAACGCCAGTTCGCGCGGTTCGCAAGCGCCGCGGAAATTGTACACTGCCGTCTGTGCCGATTGCCACGCCACCACCCAGGTGCCGTTCCAGCCCAGCGGCGACCGGCCGGTCTATTGCCGTGATTGTTACGCCCAACACCGAAACCAGAATTAGGGCAAATCAAAACTCCTTCAGTTTCGTGAAGGAGTTTTTTCTATCTCTTATCTTGCCGGGAGACATGCACCGTCCCAAAACTAAGAGCGGCCCCGGCCGAAAAGAGAAGCAGATCCAGCACCAGATTCATCCCGGGGCGAATACCCGGGAAGGTAAGCACCATGGACCCGACCAAGACACCCAGAACCCCGTAATAGGCAAAACCCCGGTATTTCCGAAAGAGCAAAGCGACCAGCTTCAACAGGAACAAGGCAAAGAGCGCAAACCCCACCCCCATTAAGGCCAAAACCCGCAGGTTAAAACCGGTGAAAGCCGCCAGGAACTGCTCATAAAGGCCAAGATACACCAAGATCAATGAAGCGCTGATTCCCGGCACGACGGAACCAAAAGCCAAAATCGCGCCACTGAGGAGCGCGGTGAAGCTATTCAACGCGGCCGGCCCGTTCGTCCCGGAAAACCCGGAGATCAGTTGTCCGGTAAGCATGACAAGGCCGAAAGTAAAGAGCGCCGCCCCGCCAAAGCACAGCCTGAAACCATGCTGGTTCGCTTCTTTAAACAGGGCCGGGACCCCGCCGGCCACCAGCCCCAGAAACAAATAAAGGACCGGATATCTGGCGACCACAAGCAGTTCTTGCATCACCCGGCTGAAAAGCAGGATCCCGCAACCGGTGCCCAGCCCCAAGGGGAAAAGGAAGCGGATACTTTTCCGGTACTCTCTCGGCAAGTTGACGAGCGCATGGATAATCGGTTCATAAAGTCCAGTGGCGGCCGTAATAATCCCGGCGCTAAGTCCGGGCGTCACCCACGCGATGCCCAACACCAGTCCAACCAGGGTCTTTTTAATAAATTCGTTCAATCCGTCAACATAAGCGGTTTTCTTCCGCTTCATCCGCATCCACCATCTTTTTCCTTCTTGGCCGCAATATTGATCGATCCCAAAACGCCGCCAAATGATTAATCATAGATATAACAGAATTTTGATTCCAGCGTGCATTTTTCCTTTAGCCAATTGTCTTCAAACGCGCAATCTCCTCCGCCGTCAACTCCCGGCAGGCCCCGAGCCCTAAGTCCGGATCAAGAACCAGAGGCCCCATCGTCCGGCGCTGGAGATAGCGCACCTGTTTACCGACGGCCTTTAGCATCCTTTTCACTTGGTGATATTTCCCCTCATAAATCGTTAATTCCAACTCCGTATTTCCCTCATTGACCGGCCGGACTTGCGCCGGCAGGGTCCAGTATCCATCATCCAGGACCACCCCGGCCGCCAAGCTTTGCAGGTCCTCCGGCGTTACCGGTTTGTCCACCCGGACCAGGTAGGTCTTGGGAATCCGGGAAGCGGGAGCCAAAAGGCGGTGGGCCAAAGGCCCGTCATTGGTCAAGAGCAAAAGCCCTTCCGTATCTTTATCCAACCTGCCGACCGGCGCCAGCCGCCGCACCCGCCAACGCTCTGGAACCAAGTCTAGAACGGTGGGGGCATTCCGGTCCCTCGTCGCCGTAAGGTAACCGGCCGGTTTGTTCAGCATCAGATAAGTAAATTCCCGGTATTGGACGGGCTGCCCGTCAACCAGCACCGAAGCTTGCTCCGGGTCGATCCCAAGCTCACCTCCGGTCACTACCCGCCCGTTTACCATGACCCGCCGGGCGCGCAGGAGGTCCCTTACTTCCCGCCGCGACCCACAACCGGCGTGGGACAGAATTTTATCGAGCCTTTGCCGTTTCCCCATTGCCCTGCTCCCCGTTGCGAACTTCATTCTTATGAATAAAGCACGGATCAGTCTTTCCCCGGCTACTTTATCCGCCAAGCCGGGGGATAATAGTTCTTGACCAGATTGCCCACGCGCTTCGCCCAACCAAGCGGAAAACCGTCGGTGGTCACCAGCAGCCAGCCGTTTCCGGGCGGGGTCGCCGCCGTAGCCAGTAAAGTATCGCCTTTCAGGTATTTAATCACTTCTGTCCCGGTAGATGCCAGTTCAAGCTGGCGCTTGGCTTGCTGCCGTTCGAGCGCCAATGCCAGCGGGTGGGCGGGAATGAATTGACCGTGGCGCACTTCACC
Organism: Bacillota bacterium; assembly: GCA_012521315.1. Taxonomy (GTDB): domain Bacteria; phylum Bacillota; class UBA4882; order UBA10575; family UBA10575; genus Capillibacterium. The sequence goes on along the minus strand of JAAYMP010000094.1, from coordinate 12,991 downwards.
CAAGAGCAGGCCGGGCCGGATCACATTCAAACCGCTAAGATCCGGCAACTCCGCCGGCAAGAGCAGGAGATCCTCACCTTTTTGGAGGAAACGGCCCGCGGGCGGCGTGATCCCCACTTCCGCACAGAAATCCCAAAACGGCCTCAGAATGGCGGCCGCTGGTTCCGCCTGGGGAAAGCGGCTCCCTTCGCCTCTGGTCCCGGTTGTTTTTTTCACTAAAATGGCGGCAAACTGCCCTTCGCCGCGGGACAAGTGGGGCCAGATCCGGACGGTTTTTTTCAGCCGCTCATCGCCCGCCCACTCCGCCCGGCCTGGACTAACCCCGGCCAAGTCAATCCCGGCCAGATCAAAATCGGGGTGCCGCGCTAAAAAGTTCTTCACTTGCAGCTCGTTCTCCTCCGGCGAGAAGGTACAAGTGGAATAGACCAGCCGCCCCCCGGGGGCAACCATCCGGGCGGCGCAATTGAGCAACTCCGCCTGAAGGGGCATGCAGACCCGCGGGTGATAATCCCGGCGCCAGGCAATCATCAGACGCGGCTCCCGCCGGAACATCCCCTCCCCGGAACAGGGCGCGTCCACCAGGACCCGGTCAAAATAACCGGGAAACACCGTGACCAGTTCCTGGGGCTGGTCATTGGTGACCACCAGATTGGTTAACCCAAAATTCTCCACATTCTTCAGGAGGGCTTTTGTCCGTTTCGGATTGATATCATTCAGCACCAGAAAACTCCGGTCGGCCGTGGCCGCCCCAATCTGGGTTGCCTTTCCGCCCGGCGCGGAGCAAAGGTCCAGGATCCGTTCGCCCGGCTGCGGATCCAAAGCAACCACCGGCAGCATCGCGCTGGGGTCCTGGAGATAATAGAGGCCTGCGTAATAATAAGGGTGCATGGAAGCTTTGAAGCCCTTGGGAAGATAAAAACCTTCCGCGCACCACGGAACCGGCGTTAATTCATAGGGGAAGATCCGGCGAAACTCCACCACCGTAATCTTCTTGGTGTTCACCCGCAAACTCTGGACCATGACTTTCCGCTTCAGTTCGCGCAGGAAAAATTCGTATTCTTCCTGCTCCATCAGGTGCTGCATTCTTTGGCGAAACTCCTCAGGCAACTTCATCCGACCACTTCTCCTTTGGTCCCGCTCTGATGCCGGTACGCATCTTTGAACCCTTTCGCCTTATTAGGTTCTCCATAAAAAACCGTCATCCTTCCAACTCCCATGGCCATTAACTTTGGTTTTCAGGCCTATCACCTTACATCCCGGCTTTTCCCCAATCCTTTAATTAACGATCATAGTCATACAAAAAAAACCGCCATCAACCGACGGCCGATGGCGGTTTGTTCTTTATTTTGGTGGACCTGGAGGGATTCGAACCCTTGACCTCTGCGATGCGAACGCAGCGCTCTCCCAGCTGAGCTACAGGCCCATATGGTTTTAAACCTTACCTTTAAATTATATCAAAATTATAAAAGATTTCAACCCTCACTTATATAACACCTAGATATGCCAACCACCTTTCCCAGCCTTCCTTGTTTTGTCCCTCCTTTACGTCTAACGTCTTTCCATTCACCCTTTACGGAAAATCAGGATGTTCTGGTGGGTGATGTTCGGTACGTAACAGCGCTTGATGGCATAAGGGCGTAAAGGACGCTGGGTGGCCTGGTTCCACCAGATCCGCATCCCTTTCCATTTAAAACCGGCTTGTTGCATTACTTCGGCTACTTTAACACTTAAGGGGTAATACTCGCCGTTTTGGTAACGGTCGCCGATCAGAATGACCAGATAACGCCGGGCGGTCAAGATCCGGAAGGCCTCCCGGGCAAAGGCCGCCATCTGGTCAAGGTACGCCGCAAAGCTGGCGGCATTACCAAAATCCTTCGCTTCTCCCGGGTTGTACATGGCGAAATTGGTTTCCCGAGTAAAAGCCACCCGGTGGCTACAACCATAAGGCGGGTCGGTAACAATCGCCGCCACCTGCTCCGCCGGGAACTTCTTTAACTCCGCCAGGCAATCGCCGTTCACCATCAAACTCTTGATCTCCCGCCCCGCCCTCCCCCGGACCAAACCATGGGGGCCGATGCGGAAAGACGCCTTTATATCTTGATAGATCCGGACCCACTCGGCGTTCAGTTCAATACCGAGCGCTCTTCGCCTCACCAGTTCCGCCCCGAGCAAGGTACTGCCCACCCCGGCAAAGGGATCAAGCACCAGTTCGCCTTCCTTCGTAAAAAAAGCGATGATCTCGGCCATCAATTCCGGAGGCTTAATGGCCCCGTGTTTCTTGCGCAGCGGGTGGGTCGGGTCCGGTGGAAAGTTCGTCGGGTATAGGGAGTTCGTCCAGTAAAGCCATTCGGCACCAGTCAGGTCGTTTAAGGGGTTTTCCACATTCAAACCTCCGCAGGTAATTCCTCTCATGGTAGTTTACGTTTGGAAGGTTTATTTTATGTGTTAACCCTTTCCGGCCTTACCAGTTAAACATCAGATTAAAGCTGACCGTCTCGTCCAGCAGGTCATAGCCCAGATCCGCCCGGAAACAGTGGAGGTCTTTAACCAGTTTGACCTGGTTATTCACCCAAAGCGGCGTGCTCCCCGCTTGCCACCTGGTCTCCCCCGCAACCTTGAGCCCCCACGTCCGGGTAAGGTTAATCCCCCCGTCCCAAGTGGTCCGCAGGTACCAGCCGTTCAGGCTGTCACTTTCCTTAAGGTCACCGGCGCCGTAAAAGAGGCCCGCGCCTAAAGTAAAACCGGGCAGCCACCGCCCGGTCAAGTGCAGGCCGTAGTCGGCGCGGTACTGTTCACCGGTGGTCTGTTCTTCAAAGCTGGAAGTATAGCTGAATTCCAGGTTGCTTTTTTTCGTCAACGGTCCCGCCACCGCAAAGGTATGCTCCCCGGAGGCCAGGTCGTCCCAATCCCGTTGGACGGCCGCCCGGAATTGCAGCGGAGCCCAGTCATAGGTCAGGCCGGCGCTTCCCCGGAGGTACTCCTCCCAAGTCAGCCCCGCATTCAGGGCTAAACCGGGCAACGGAGCCCAACGCATTCCCCCTTGGAGATTCCACCACCGGTTGGTGCCAAGACCGCCGCCATAATGCAAGCGAACTTCTTTGTTCACCTGATGCGTTAACCGGCCAACTACATAAAGGCCACGGGTGCTGTTAACTCCGACCTCCAACTGGGGCCAGTTTTCAAACTGGTCGGGGCTGAAAGTCACCGGCGGCAGGGGGAGAACGGGTAAATTCTTTATATACAGCCATCCTCCGCCCACCTGCACCCGGTCGTCAACCAGCCGGACCCGCCTTGCTTTAATCGCAACGCACGGCGACGCAAGCGCACAGCGGGTAAAGGAAGCCTCCTGCACACGGACCTCTTCCCCATGCAGTTCCCCGCTTTGCCCGGTGTAAAAGGACGAACCCATCGCCCCGCGGAAGGCGGTCAGCGTCCCCTCCTCCGTCCGGAAAGAATAGACGAGGGATTCTCCCTCCCAGGTGCCGGTGGCCGTCTGCAACTTGACCCCCCGCTCCGCCGTGACCACCTCTGTATCCTGGTTGTAAAGGACCGTCTCCGCTTGTAACCGGAAATCGCCACTGGTCAAAAGCACACCCCCGCTGGCGCGGTAAACCCGGCTCTCCGGATCAAACTCGACCAGCCGGGCGTCGATCTCCACTTCCCGGGGGGGCGTCGCCAACGCCGGTCCCCCAACCCCGGCTAACAGGAGGAAACACCCCTCTATAACTATAACTATAACTGCTCTTTTAAGCCTGCTCAATTGCATGAAGCCCATGATCCTTTCTTTTCGCGCCTGGCCGACCCGGAACAGCACGCCTTCCCCGCCGTCTCCGGAAGATGCCATAGCTTACGAATTCAAACCGGCTTAATCACTTAACTCAGTCTTCGCTCCCCCCGCCGTCAATTCCTTTTCCCGGGGGGCAGAACATTATACCAGCCCATGTTGTTTAATCCAGCTTGCTGGCCTTCTGGAAAGGGCAAGTACGAAATTGTCCGGTCTGTTAAGTGGACACGTTTTTAATCCAGTTTGGTGGCCTTCTGAAAAAGCGGGTAGCCCTGGGGTGTGTAACTCACGCCCGTCAATTTACTGGAAACCAGGTATGGTTTGACGCTGAAATAGAGCGGAATAACGGGAAGATCGGAGAGCAGCCGTTCTTCCAGGCGGTGATAGATTTTGTAACGGCTGATACTGTCCATGGTCTGCCGGGCGGTGGCCAGCCAGTAGTCGTATTCGGGACTCCGGTAACTGGAGAAATTCTCCGCCGCCGCGGAATGGAAAAGTTGGAAGAAAGTCATTGGGTCCGGGTAATCGCCGGTCCACCCTTGCCGCGCCGTGTAAAAGCGGCCCTCCGCCGCCATGGCCAAAAACTCTTCGTAAGGAACGGCTTTTACTTTCGTCTTCAAACCCAAATTGATCTCCCACATCTCCGCGATGGTCTTCGCCATCTCCAGAGGGATCAGACTGTCCACCGCCAGGATCTCCATTTCCGGATAACCGTCCTCATTGGGATAGCCCGCTTCGTACAGCAGTTCCAAACACCTTTTGCCATCGGCCGGGCCAACCAGATCGCCCCCGGTTTGCCGGAAATCACTCCCGCTTTTACTGTCCGCCATCCCCGGCGGGATCAGCCCCGTGGCCGGCACGCCCGCGTAGCCCAGGATCTTGGCCACAAGGAGGTCCCGGTTGATCGACAGGGAAAGGGCCTTGCGAAAAAGGGGGTTGTCCAAAGGAGGGCGGCGGGTATTCAAATAGAGAAAACCGGTCCCCATCGTCGGGGCCTGGACCAAACGATCGAGGTGTTCACCGAACATAGAGAAGGGGGGGTTTTCCAAAAGGTCAAACATGCCGGCGCCAAACAGCATAACCCCGGTTTTTGGTGGCAAAAATGTCACTTTGACCTCGCTGATGTTGCCCCTTTCGCCCCGGTAATGCTCGTTCGCCACCAGCAGGGCATGGTTCCCCCCTTCCATGGCCGCAATCCGGAACGGGCCGTTACTGCAAAAACCGGGAGCGAACTTTACGTCCTTCTCCTTAAGGTATCGCTGATGAACGGGCACGAAGGCCGGGAACGTTAAAAGACTCAAGAAATAACTGCAGGGCTCTTCCAGCACGATTTGGAGCACCCGCGGTTCGAGGGCCTTGATCCCAATCTCGGCAGGGTTCTTGATTTTGCCTTCCCGGAAGGCTTTGGCGTTCTTAATCACATCAAGTAACTCTTGAGCGGAGGTGGCGGCCTCCGAAGTAATAATCCGTTTCCAAGATAATTCAAAATCGGCCGCCGTCAGCTTGTCCCCATTGGACCAGTAAGCTTCCTTCAAGTGAAAGGTATAAGTACGCGCATCAGCCGAGATATACCACTTCGCGGCCACCCCGGGCGTGATCACGCCATTATCCCAAACAACCAAACCCTCATGCAAATTGGCCAAAAGAATCTTTTCCGCATCCACCACGGCAAACAACGGATCAAAAGATAATGGGCTCGCCGCCAAGTTGATGGCGATGCTTTTCCCCGCGGCTACCATCGCCAGGTTGCCGGGGTGGAACACAGTCCCGATCAAAAAGAAGGCCAGAATAAACCATAACTTCCTGTTTCTGTTCTTCATGGCGCCACGTTCTCTCCACTAAGCTTTTCCTCTATTCTATCAAAATTACCGCGGGAATTGAATAGAAAAAAAACGGGTGTTAAACCCGTTTTTTCGTCTCGTGCTGTTTAGACTAACCCCAACTGCTGGAGCGTTTCCTTGAGTTGTCCCAACTCATTAGGTTCCGGCCCCACCAGCGGCAGCCTGGTCGTCCCCACCGGGATCCCCAGCATATTAAGGGCGGCTTTGACCATGATCGGGTTGGCCGTAATGAATAACACGCGAAAGAGGGGCATTAATTCGTGATGGAGTTTGGTTGCTTCGGCAACCTCGCCGGCCTGGTAAGCCTCGATCATGTTCTTGATTCTCCGCCCGACCAGGTGGGAAGCGACACTAACCACACCGGCACCACCGACAGAAAGAATCGGTAACGTCATATAATCATCGCCACTATAGACCAGGAAATCTTTGGGCAGAACGCGCACCATCTCCGCCGCTTGATCCAGATTGCCGGTGGATTCTTTCAAAGCCACAATATTATCGATCTCCGCCAAGCGGCACATGGTCGCCGGCATAATATTGATTCCGGTCCGGCCCGGGATATTATATATCATCACCGGTAAAGTCGTTGCTTCCGCTACCTTTTTGAAATGCTGGTACAAACCCTCCTGTGGCGGTTTATTGTAATAGGGGGCGACCAGCAAAATCCCGTCCACCCCGGTCCGCTCGGCCTCTTTCGTCAACTCCACCGTTGCTTTGGTGTTATTCGAACCCGTCCCTGCAATAACCGTTGCTTTACCACCCACCGCTTCCACGACTGTGGAAAAAAGCGTCAACTTCTCTTCCGTCGTTAAGGTCGGTGACTCGCCCGTTGTTCCGGCAATCACCAAGCCGTCCGAACCATTCTCCACAAGCTTTATAGCCAGGTTTTTGGCGGTTTGGTAATCGACCTCACCATCTTCGTTAAAAGGTGTAATCATTGCCGTTAACAGTTTCCCAAATTCCACCATTTAATTTACCTCCCTTTCTTCAGGGAATTTGTTTTCCAAAAATGTTTGGTCCGCCAATCCCTCCTTTAAATCATCTAAACCAAACTCCTCATGAAAGGCGCGGAGCGCCTTGATCATGTCTTCCTTCTTGACCAGACAGGCAATGTTGGTATGGGAATCGGCCGTCTGGAACAGCGGAACCCCTGCCTTATATAAACCTTCAACCACCCGGGCCATCACCCCGGGCACCCCCCGGATTCCCGCGCCCACAATAGCCACTTTGGCAAAGCCCTTCGCCGCTTTAAACGGTAAACCGGTCTGCTCCAAAACGGAAAAGGTCCGGTCATACAGACTTTCCGGCACCGTAAAGATGATCTGCTCCGGGGTGACCTGAATCATATCAATACTAATCCCGGCCTCCGCCAAACGGGTGAAGACCTCCAACGCTTTGCCACTGGCATTCACATCTTCCGGGCAGGCCAGGTCAAACTGGGCCAAATCCGGGATATGGGCCAAGCCGGTCACCATGCGGTCGGATTTAAGCTCCAAACCCGGCCTGGTCGAATAGGTATCGGTGATCAAGGTTCCTTCCTGGTCGGAATGGATCGCCCTAATCTTAAGGGGGACCCGCCCGCGCATCGCAATCTCCACCGCCCGAGGATGGATTACTTTCGCCCCCATATGAGCCATTTCGCATAATTCCTCATAGGTCATGACCTTCAGCAACTTCGCTTCCGGCACCAGATTGGGGTCGGTCGTCATCACCCCGTCCACATCGGTGTAGATCTCAACGACTTCGGCCGCCAAAGCCACTCCTAAAGCAGCGGCGGTCGTATCACTCCCGCCGCGTCCAAGGGTGGTCACTTCACCCTCTTGGGTCTGTCCCTGGAAACCGGCGACCACCGCAACTTGTTTCTGCTGCAAACAACTGATGATCTTTTCCGGTTTAACCTCAATAATGTGAGCATCCCCGAAATTACTGTCGGTAATAAGGCCGGCCATTCCCCCGGCAAAAGCCCGTGCTTCCACACCGTGTAGCTTTAAGGTCTGAACCATGATTACCGTGGAGATGAGTTCACCGCAGGAGAGCAACAGATCTTGTTCTCTGGGGTTAATCTCGGTATTAATCTCGCGGGCCAACGCCAGCAACGTATCGGTGGCATAGGGCGCACCGTACCTCCCCATTGCAGAGACGACAACCACTGGATGGTAACCGTGACCAAGCGCTTCTTTGATCCGGGCAACCGCTTGCGCCCGGAGATCCGCCGTGGCTAGAGAAGTACCGCCAAACTTTTGGATCAGGATGCGTATGGGTGCTCACTCCTTTGCTACTTATTTAAGTTTTACCAGTTTTCACAAGAGATTTCAACTTAATTTTTCTTTTCGCCGCCTTTATTGGAGCAACGGCTGAAGCTGTTTCCCCGCCAGGGCGTGCGCCACCGTCGGCAACAAAAGTTCCATCTTGGCCACTAACGAATTGGGTTTCCGTTCCGGATCATCTTGCCCAAAGGGGACAAAGTAAATAAATTTCCGGTTCAACAGCAGGCCAAGGTTGACCAGGTTCGTGCCCAAGCCGTCATTGGTGGAGACCGCCACCACCACCGGGCGTTCATTTCGCAACTGGGCTTTACAAGCCAAGGTCACCGGGGTGTTGGAAACCCCCTGCGCCAAATTACTGAGGGTCGTTCCGGTACAAGGGGCCACCACCATAAGATCAAACAGTCTTTGGGGCCCAATCGGTTCGACCTCAACCAAACTCTGCCACGGCTCGCGCCCGGTGATCTCGACCAGCATTCGATGGAGATCCTCCCCCTTCCCAAACCGGGTATCGGTCTTGATGACATACGGGGAGATAATGGGGAACAGTTCCGCCCCCGCCGTACGTAATTGCTTGAGCGCGGGAATGACGTCCGGAATCGTGCAGTAAGAAGCGGTAAGCCCAAAGCCAATCCGCACACCTGCTAATTGCATTTTCACCCCTCCAAGCTAGTCTTGCTCACTTTTCCTCATGCAGTCGGCTCAGTTCCTGTTTGATCAAGCCTGGAAGGCTAGTGGCGAGGATTTGGCCGGCGGTCCGCGGCGCGACCTTTCCGGGAAGCCCCAAGGCCAGAATGGCCGTAAGTTGATAGCGTTTAGCCGCTTCAAAATCAACACCGCCCGGTGCGGAAGCCAGGTCAATTATGAGGGTCTCCGGCGCCATTTGGGCCAGCAGGGGAGCGGTGAGGACCAAAGCCGGAATCGTATTGAACACCACCCCGGCTTGGGTCACCGCCCGGTCCAAGTGGGCAAGGGGTAAAGGCTCATAACCCAAAGCGGCCGCCTCCGCCAGTTGCTGCGGATTACGGGCGGCCACCGTAACCTTGGCCCCCAAAGCCTGTAACCGGGAGGTCAAAGCCCGCGCCACCCGCCCAAACCCCAAAACCAGGCAGGCCGCGCCGTACACCGTATACGGTGTTTTTTCCATCATCAACTGGATCGCACCCTCGGCGGTGGGAATGGCGTTGGGGATAGCGATCGCGTCGTGATCGCCGTATGCGCAGACCCGGATCCCTTTTTCGGCAGCCAGTTGTTGCAAATGGGCCGGGAACATTCCGGTGACGAGTAAGGCGTTGCTTTCCACCAAGGTGAAAAACTCCGGATCAATCTTGATTTCGACCGTGGGATCAGAGGTCTTGACCAATCCTCGAGCATCAACTCCACTAATCGGGAGGATGATAACCTGTGCACCGGTTAGTGCTTCTTTTAGATCTGCTGCCGGTAACAAGCGGGGTATGGCGGGCAAACCGGCAAGCCCCAGCGTTTTCACCCAGGGTGCCATCGCGAGCATGGCTTCGGCCACGAGGACTTGCCGTTGGTCGCCACCCAACATTGCTACGCCGCTTTCCAGAGCAAATTTGGCCAATAAAAGATCCTCCCTTTCCCTATATTACCAGGCAGAACAGTTTATCCCTCTTTAACCGGAGTGATAAACTGACGAAACATACGCCGGTCAATAGTAATATATTCTTTGCGGAAAAGAGAGGTGTCAAAATGCCGGTTAATGATGGTCTTAATCAACCAAGGCGTCCAGTCCGTAGATTAACCCCTTTACCGACGGCGCTTTCCGCACCGCCAGGATCACACCGGGCATAAAGGAAGAGCGGTCCAGCGAGTCATGGCGGATCGTTAAGGTTTGTCCCTGGCCGCCAAAGATTACTTCCTGGTGGGCGACAAGTCCGGGCAAGCGCAGGCTATGGATTCTTGTGCCCAGGTAATCCCCGCCCCGGACACTATTGATCTTCTCCAAGGGCGCCGGTTTGCTCCCCGGCTCGCCCGTCCGTCCGGCGGCAATTAGCTCCGCCGTCTTCAGCGCCGTTCCCGACGGGGCGTCGATCTTCCGGTCGTGGTGCAATTCGATGATCTCGACATCCGGAAAATATCTGGCGGCTTGCTGGGCAAAACGCATCATCAAAACGGCGCCCAGGGCAAAGTTGGGCGCCGCGATCACGCCCTTGCCCGCCCGTACCGCCAAACCCTCAATCTCCTCCAGGTTTTCGGCGGTCAAACCGGTGGTCCCCACCACCGCGGCGACCCCAGCGGCCAGCGCCGCTTTGATATTATCCATCACCGTCAATGGCGTCGTAAAATCGACCATCACGTCCGCCGCCGACACTCGTAGGGCAGCCGCCAGGTCGGTTACGACGGCGATACCAAGTTCACCAAGGCCACAGACTTGACCAATGTCTTCTCCCGCTCCCACCTGATCAACGGCCCCGACCAACTCTAAATCATCCTGGGCGACGACGGCTTTGACCACTTCCCGGCCCATTCGTCCACAGGCGCCGGCGACCAAAACCCCTATTTTGTCCATTTTGACGCCACCTCCGCACTGGTTACTGCTGCCGTTACTATTATCCCCCCGGCGGCTCCATCCGTTCGCCGCAGAAGAGTCAAAAAACGGGCTTTTGCTTTCCCAGGACAGACTCTTCCGCAAACAGGATAAGATCGGCACTAATTTTTTTCACCGCCGTCCACGGGATCTCCTGCCCCGGACGGGAAATATATCCACGGGCCGGGAGGAACAGGCCAACCACCTGCCCTGCTCTTGGGTCAATCACTAAATCAAGTTTGGGGAAAGGCCCCTTTTTGCTCCCGTCGGTGATATTGACCAGCTCTTTCCGGGCCAGCTCGGACCAGCGCATCACCATCCCCCCCAATATAGATATTGAGGGAGAAGGGAGAAGATTCTTGCGGCGAGTTTTATTTGTTTTCCTGATCCTCACCGGAAAAATACTTAAAGAGCTTCTTGAGGGCTTTTTTTTCGATCCGCGAGACATAGGAACGGGAGATCCCCAAAACTTTGGCGATCTCCCGTTGGGTTTTACTTAACCCGTCCCGCATCCCGTAACGCAATTCGATCACTTTTTGCTCTCTTTTACTTAAAACACCCAGTTTCTCACGGAGGGTTTCTTCCTCCATTTTGTTCTCGACAAGTTCCGGGACTAAATCGGTTCCCGTATCCAAAATATCCAGCAAGGTCAGCTCGTTTCCTTCTTTGTCGGCCCCGATCGGGTCTTGTAAAAAAATATTGTTCTTCATCTTTTTGGTCGAACGCAAGTGCATCAGAATCTCATTTTCAATACAACGGGCGGCATAAGTCGCCAGGCGCGTATTGTACTTTCTTTTATAAGTATTAATCCCCTTGATCAGGCCGATCGTCCCGATGGAGATTAGATCGTCGTTATCTTCGCCGGTGTTGTCAAACTTCTTAACGATATGGGCCACCAAACGGAGATTCCGCTCGATCAAAGTATTCTTCGCTTCCAGATCGCCCGTTTCCATCCGCCGGATCAGATCCTGTTCTTCCCCTTCCGACAACGGCATGGGAAAAACATTGTTATTGGTAATATACGATAAAAGCCAGGCAAATTGCCGGTAAACCAGGTTGAGTATCATCCCGATCCAAGAAAGGATCATCGGACTGCCCCCTCGTTTGCGTAAACTGCGGTGTGTTTATAAATATGTAGAGGGCTTTTGTCCTGTGCCAGTCCGGACCGGCCAAAATTTTGGTTAAAGCAATGGCAAACAACTCTCCATCAACGCGGCAAACAAAGCCGCCGCCCGCTCCGCCCCGCCGGGCTCATCCTCAAGCAGGACCACGCCCACCAGGCGCGGGGCATGGGCGGGCGCGTAACCGGCAAACCAACTGTACAAGATGGGCTGCTCCCCGCGGCGCCCGGCCAAGACCGTCCCGTCGATCCCCGCCGCCTCCTGCCGGATTTGGGCCTTTTGTCCCGTCCCGTAAAGCACCGTGGCTTCCATCATCTTCCGGAGCGCGGTTACGGTCGCGGCCGTAAGGACCGGACAACCGGGTCCCCCCTCCGCCGGGAACGGTGACCGTCGCCCATCCTCCGCCTGCCAGCCTTCCACCACCGTCGGCGGGTAATAGGTGCCGTTTCCGGCAACCACCTGCAAGACCGCAGCCATCTGCAGCGGAGTGACGGTAATCCTTTCCCCTGGGCCCGCCGCCGCCGTACCGGCCGTCTCCAGTGACAAAAACCCGGCCTCTTCCCCCGGGAGACGAAGGGCGGCCGTCCCTAACCCAAAGGCCTTCGCCAACGCCAAAACCGCTTTGCTTTCAAGGATGGCCGCTACTTCCTGGAAAACCGCCTGCCGGTCGTAGGCGAAAGCCTGTGTCAACGTGGTTAAACCGGTACCGGCTTCCGTCGCGGTCAGGAAGACCTGGTCGGGACGGGCCAAACCCTGTTCCAGAGCGGCCGCGGCCATCATTAATCGCCACACCCCGCCCGGCGGGTAAGCCGCCAAAGCCCGGTTCAGGAGCGCACGGTCCGGGTCGTTCAGGCTGAGTTGCGGGCAGTAGGGATTAAACACCGGCCGGCTGGCCAAAGCGCGGACCTTCCCCGTCCCCACCTCTAAAAGGACCACCGCGCCCTTGGCAACCCCGGCCTCCTCCAGCAGGGCTTCCACCTTGCTTTGGAGTTCGCAATCAAGGGTCAACACCAAATTTCCGGCCGGTTGTCTTTTGGCCTCCTCCTGATAACGCCAGCCCAGACCGGGAATGGGGCGCCGGTTGGCGTCGGTCATCAAGACCAGTTTGACCAGGCGGTCGCTGGCCAAAAGCTCATCATAGACCGCTTCGAGCCCGGCAATCCCCCGCCCGGTGGTCGGGTGCACATACCCCAATAAGTGGTGGGCTATTGGCTGAAGCCCGTACCGTAAGGGAACCGAACAAAGGGTCCCCCCCGCCATGGGCTGTTCGGCAACATAGCGGAGGAGTTCCGCGTCGGGATTGGCCATAACCACCGGCGAACCGGTGTCCATTTTAATGTGGTGGGCGGCCAGGATGGGCGCCAGCGCTTTCCGTTCTTCCGGGGTCAACAGCGGCGGGAAAACGGCAAGATAGGCCAGGTGGTCCCGGC
>JAAYMP010000093.1 GCA_012521315.1 Bacillota bacterium | reverse complement strand
TCCGTCGAGCAAAAAGGGTGACGGCAAGTCGGCCCGGCCGCCCCGTAAAAAGAAGGCCACTTCTTCACGGGTGGTCAACTTCCGGTTGGCCAGGAGCTTGGCCAGGATTGGTGAAAGCCCAAACTCGGCAACCACTTCGGGCGGGAGCTGCGCATTCCCCGCCCTAACCTTCCACTTCTTGGGCTGAATCGTCCCCACCCCCAGCCGCGTTCTCCTTTGCCTCCGGACCAGCCGCCCCGGCCGCCTCCGTCCCAACCGTATCGACCGCCTCCGGACCTTCCGCGCCTATATCCCCAGCCTCTTCGCTCTTTTCTCCTTTCCCCCGGCTCTGGTTTAGCGTTTTGAGCCGCTCGGTCGCCCGGTGGACCAGGCCGAGACTGCCCACCGCCACCGCACCGATTAAAAGGGAGAGCAGGATCACCAAGGCGAAAGAAGCCTCAAATTGCCACTTGAGAAAATAAATCGTCACCGGATAAGCGTTTTGCAACGCAAAGGTCGCCACCAGGACGGCAAAGACCAGCACCAGGATGAACATGAACTGCATACGGCCACCTCCCCGCTTCGCCGCTCGTTCTGAAAAAAGTAATATAAAGATAAGACTTCGGCACGGAACGGGCATCTCCTCCCGCTTCCCCCGGTCCTTTTATCCTTCCCGAAACGCAAAACCAAACCGGCGTGGAGCGCATAGGAAAAGCCCCAACGGGACGCAGGGGAAAAGCCCCCCCTTAACAAGAAACCCCTCCCGTAAAAAGGAAGGGGTTCGCAAAAACCGCAAGTCTAGTTTCCTTTGGCCACCGCCAGGCGGCCGCCCGGCCCTTTCTTCTCCTCGGCGGTTTTCCAGATCGCCCAGAGCGGGGCGGCCAAGAAGGCACTGGAATAGGTGCCCACCGTCAAGCCGATGATCAGGGCGAGCATAAAATCGCGGAGGGACGGACCGCCGAACAGGTAAAGGGTCAAAACCGCCAGAATCGTGGAGAGCGCAGTGTTCAAACACCGCCGCATGCTTTGCAGGAGAGACAGATTAACCACTTCGGCATAGGTCTCCGTCCGTTGTTTGAGCCGCAGGTTCTCCCGGATGCAGTCGAAAATAACGATCGTGTTGTTGATGGAATAACCGATGATCGTAAGCGCCGCCGCGACGAAGCTCAGATCAACCTCCTTGCCCAGGAGGGCAAAGACGCCGATAATGCAGAGCACGTCATGGCTCAACGCCACCAGGCTGACCACGCCCGACTTGAACTCGAACCGGATGGCGATATAGATGAGCATCAACACCCAGGCGATCAGCACCGCGTAAAAAGCGTTCAGCAACATCTCTTTCCCGATGATCGGCTCCACCTGGTTGATCTGTAAGGCGGAATCGGCTTCCAGTTGACCGAAGGCCGCCCCGAGGGCGCTGAGGATCTTTTCCTCTTCCTCCTGGGTAATAAAACGGGTTTGAATTAAAACGCCGTGTTTTTGCGTTCCGCTCTCCGCATCAAAATAACTGTAGGGTTGCGGCGGACTGAGCTCCAGATCCAAAGCTTGGATTTCCGGCGTGTCCAGTGCCGCCCAGACCTCCGCCGAGGTGACTTTTTCGGCAAGGGGGTAACGGATACTGGTTCCCCCGGTAAATTCAATCCCGAAGTTGAGTCCCTTCACCGCCCAAGCGACAATGCTCAAGACCATGGCCGCCACGGAGACCAATATGAACTGTTTCTTGTATCTCATCAAATTCATCCGCTTCACCCCCTCACCACGTATTTCGTGAGAAACCGGTCCGGTGCTTTTTCAACCCAGATCGACAGGAACGTCTTGCTGACATACAGCGCCGTAAACATACTGGCCAGGATACTGATGGAGAGGGTAACCGCAAACCCTTTCACCGCCCCGCTGCCAAAAGCGTACAACACAAAGGCCGCGATCAAAGTTGTGATATTCGAGTCCAGAATGGTAACGTAAGCGCGGTCAAAACCGGCCTCCAAAGCGGAATGGATGCCCCTGCCCAAACGGACTTCATCCTTGATCCGCTCAAAGATAATCACGTTGGCGTCCACCGCCATCCCGATCCCCAGGATTAAACCGGCAATCCCGGGCAGGGTGAGGACCCCGCGGAAAATGGCAATCGCACCGAGGACCAGAATCGTATAGATAACCAACGCCAGATCAGCGACGACCCCCATGCGCCCGTAAAAAGCAATCATCATGATGAAGACCAGAATAATGCCGAATACCCCGGCGATTAAACTCAATTTAACCGTTTCCGTCCCCAGGGTCGGTGCCACTTGGGTGGTCATGACGGAGCGCAGCGAAAGGGGTAGCGCGCCGGATTTCATTAAGATGGCGTAATCTTTGGCCTGTTGAATGGTGGCTCCGGACCCCATCGTGATCTGAGCTTCTCCGTTGGGGATCGGCTCGGCAATGTACGGAGCCATCAACAACTCCTCGTCCAAGTAGATGGCGAGTATCTCATTAACATGTTCCCTGGTAATCTGTTCAAAACGGCGGGCCCCTTCCTTGCCGAAACGCAGGTTAATAACGGGAGCGCCGGTTTGCTGGCTAAAGCCGGCTTCCGCCGCTTCCAGATCGTTCCCGTACAGCACAATCTTGTCGTCGAGGCGGAAGTTTAAACGGCCCGTGGATTTGATCAGGCGCTCCGCCTCCTCCTGGGAGCGGACCCCCGGAAGCTGTACTTCAATCCGGCCTTTGGCCTGATCCAGGCGGACCACCGTTTCAGCCAAACCGGAGGCATTGATCCGGTTTTCAATAATCACTTTCACCTGGTATAAAGCGTCCGCCGGGAAGGTGGCCGGGTCTTCCTGGACCGCCACCCGCAGCACCGTGGGGTCCGCCTGGTCAACACCGACGTTGAGCTTTAATTTTTTCTCTTCGATCCCCGAACGCCAGGTCAGATTAGTCTTAATCACCCCGGCAACCAGGACCTGCTGGGCTTCGGCCGCCGAAGCAAACTTCAAAGCCAATCCTTCGTAACGGTTATTATCATTGGCTATTCCTAAAAGGCTGACGGCCGGTTCACCAATCCCCAAGCCGGCCACGGCTTTCTTGGCATACTTTTCTACCTCGGTCAAGACCCGTACCTCCACCCGGTAGTCGGGGGCCAGAATGACTTCCATGCCACCCTTCAGGTCCAAACCGCGGCGGATCGGGTCATTTCCCCGGAAAAACAACTGTTTTAAAGGCGGGCTAAAAATAGGAAGAATGGTATAGACCCCAACCGCAACGACCAGGATCAGAATGAACCATATCTTCCGCCGCAAGTCCCGTCGCACTGGAACTCCTCCTTTTCCTTCCTAAAATAAATAATTTATTCACCGCATCTTAACGGGATCTTGTCCCGGCTTTCCTTTTCTCCTCATAGTAACGATCCACTTCTTGGTCGGCTTTGTTGCTGATCAGGGTAAAAAAGCCAAAAAAAAGAACCACTAAAAGCGTTACCACAAACGTTTCACCCATGGACGCTCCTCCTTCCTCTTTTGGACAACCTTAGTACATTATAAGCTTTTCCCTTCATGTTTGTCAATTTATTGTCAATTATCGTCACAAGAAGCTTCCGGTGGTGGAGGAACTAATTGTCACCCCCTGTCCCCTCACGACCGCCGGTCGGCTTGCCAAGGAAACAAAAAAAGACTTTACCGTGAACAGTAAAGTCTCTTGTGCTTTTCTGGAGCGGGAAACGGGACTCGAACCCGCGGCATTCAGCTTGGAAGGCTGACGCTCTACCACCTGAGCTATTCCCGCAGTTTTAACAACAATTAATTATAATTGATCCGCAAATCCCCTGTCAAGAGGGTTTGTTTTCAGGACTGGAGAGTTGATTTTCAGGACTGGTCGGGGTGCAGGGATTTGAACCCTGGGCCTTCTGCTCCCAAAGCAGACGCGCTGCCAAGCTGCGCTACACCCCGCTACAGCATATATAAGTATAAGTCATTACCCGCTTTCCGTCAAGGGCGCAATTTTCGTCGGGCCGTTGGCCTATCCCCTCCGCGCGCGCAGCACGCGGTACCCGCTTTTAATCGCCGCCGTCTCCGCCGCCGGGAAAATCCTCTGCAGTTCGCGCAGGTAAGTTTTGGCCCCCTGGCTGGTCCGGATCACCGTCCACAACTGCCCCGCCGGCGCCAGGAAGTCCCAAGCTTCGGTAAAAAGCCGCAGCACCGTTTCTTTCCCGGCCCGGAGCGGGGGATTGATCGCCACCAGGTCGAAGCGGAAACCGGTCTTGTAAAGATCCCGCCACGGCGCCAAACCGTCCCCTTGCTTGATGACGACATTCGTAATCCCGTTTAGGACCGCATTTTCGGCGGTCAACTCCGTAGCCCGCCGGTTCAAGTCGCTCATGTAAACTTGAACCGCCGGCAGTTCCCGGGCGATAGCCAACCCGATGGGACCGTAGCCGCAGCCCAAATCCAAAGGCGCCCGTACGCCCGCCAGATCAAGGCTTTCCACCAGGATCTTCGTCCCCAAATCCAGCCGGTCGCGGGAGAAGACTCCGGCATCGGTCGTGAGGCGGAACACTTTTCCCCGGAGGATGACCTTAATTTCCCGCGGTTGATGGGCGGATCCGGGTTCCGCTGTAAAGTAATGGTCCGTCATGCCCACAGCCCCTTTTCCCTTTTTTGCCCCCCGGTTCGCCCTTGGCTCTCCGGTCCCGGTCCGGTTGGGGTCCGGCCCTGCTCCTTTCCGGCTTCCCGGTCCTCACTTAGTTTCCCCGTTTTCGTATCCTTTTTCCTTCTCCGCTTTGTTTTCCCTTCCGGCGCTTCCTTTTTCCGGAGCCGGTCAAAAAGAGCCCGGACATGCGCCGGGCTCCGCCAAGAACAAAGGATCAATTAAAAAAAGTGTTGCCCATAAAAGACGATGAGACGCGCTTCGGCAAAACTGGAAACCAGGAGAAAAAGCAGGCCGAAGATGAACACTTCCTTCGTATCACCGGCCAACCGCGGCCAGGTCCAAAACTTCCCCTCTTTTTTCCAAGCGCTGTCCGTAAAGGAGCTGGCCTGCAGCCAAGTCCAGTCCACGGTGGAGGCCAAGAGCAAAGCGTAGGAAAACCAGACCCAGACCCCGAAACGGAGGAAGGTAACCAGCGCCCCCACCCGGACTAAACCCTGCGCCGGATAGGGGTAGGAATTGGTCCCCACCACCAGTCCGGTGAGGAGCGAATAAAACAAAAAGTAGAACAGGGCTAAAGAAACCCGGCCCACCTTGAAACGGTTCAGCAAAAGAATGAATAAAAGCGCAAAAAGGAAATAATGGGCAAAGACTTTCACCGTAACCAACAGAACATTACCCCAGGTTCCAAAGGTGTCTTCCGTATTGAACTCCCACTTGAAGAGTTTGAAGGTTTCGCCCAAGCGGTCGGCCCACCATGTACCGAACGTGACCGAACCTTTAATACCAAAGATCTTATCCACCAACCACGTATTCTTTAGAAAACCTTCCGCCAATAAAAAGTAGCCGATTACCCACGCCACAACAAAAAGAAGTAGGCCGCAAAGAAGATAACCGCCGACTCTGCGGTAAACATCCTCATGGAAAACCTGCTTGCCAAGGAAACCAAAGGGATGTTTTTGCGCTTTACTTTGAGCATTGTTTGCCAATTTTAAATTAACCTCCTTCTCATCGCTGGAATCCCTCATCCTCATTCGTTGCACATGCGTAATAACGAAAGAGCCGAGGGTTAGGTTCCCTTTTCCCTCTCAACCGGCTGTCTTATTTCCGATGATCCCTCTGCCTGATGGAGATTAAAACAAGAACGGTAAGGAGTCCCCTTAAAAACTATTTTTTAATACTATAGATACTAACCCAAAACAAATTATACATCAAGCCAAACGCATTCACAAGGCAATAATGGAATTTCCCTGTCCATGGCCGATGCCGCTTGTTTCGTCCGTCCTCGCCCGGCCCCCGCTCAACTTTTAACTGTTTTTAACAGGAACAAAGGAAAAAACAAGGGTTCTTCTCTTGACAGCGCTCGTCAAATCTGTTACTCTAAATATCGAGAAAAACGGTTTTAAACTTTACAATTGAATAAGCGAACTCGTATAATCTCAGGAATATGGCCTGAAAGTCTCTACCAGATAACCGTAAATTATCTGACTACGGG
>JAAYMP010000092.1 GCA_012521315.1 Bacillota bacterium | reverse complement strand
TTCCCCGCGGAGCTCGATAATCTCTCCGATTAACCTTTCGTGACCGACCCGGACCACGTCAAACATCTTCGCTCCCGGCACGCCTTCGGCTTCAACCAAAGGTCCGGCCACTCGAATAATTTTTCCAGTACTCACTTGCTACCGACCTCTTTCCCCTTTTCGATATCTACACCGACCGCTTTCTCAACGATCCGGCGGATCCGCTCCGCAGCGTAGCCTTGACCCCCGGCCACGCCCGGAATGTAGGTGATGCATGGTAACGGTCTGCTACCCCATTCTTCGATCTCGCCCGTAAACCCCTGGGCAATCGATTCGGTGATATAGATCACCCCGTAATCCTGGTCGTCCTTTAACTTGAAAAGAACGTCTCTGGCCTCTTGGCCGCTGGCCACCGGAAAGAGTTCGAGCCCCAACAGCCCGAATCCCCGGATCAAATCCTCTTCCCCGATGACGGCCATCTTAAATGTAGACATGCCGCAACCTCCTCCTGACCGTCTCCTCCGGAAGTTTATTCTGCTTACCGGTGATCACCAGGCGCAAGTTCAGGATCTCCCTCTCCTTCGCCAGTAAATAACCGATGATCGGTTCTATCCCCAACGGGATCAGCTTTGCGGCGGCAATGACCCCCAGGAGCAGATTATCGATGGCCCGTTCCACGTCTGGGAGGGCGGCCCGCCGCTCTTCTTCTTCCAGCGCCAAGTTCCGGTAAGGGGTAGACGCCAATACCTTCGTCAACTGCGGTTGGTCTTCGGCATACTGGGCCAGCCAGTGTTGGCGGTCAACCACCCCCGGCTCCACCATAAATCCGGTAAATTCCTCGACAGAAACACCCTTCTTCTGCAAGCGTAGAAAGAGTATAAGATTTAAAAGGTCCCGCCGGGCCTGCCAATAGTCCCGCAGGAGAGCCGGGCCCTTGTCGAAAACCCGCTGGCCATACCGGTAGTAGGCCCGGTCCAAAGCCGCCGCCCGCTCCGGCCCGCTGGCGGGTAAATTGGCCATCGTCGCCGCCAGTTCCCGGGGTAATCCGGGATAGTCTCCTTCGGCCACCATCCGTTTCAGTTCGGCGAAGGGAATAACCCCAAGCTTACTGGGTTGACCATGCTCACCGGCCACGACCAATAGTTTTAAATTATGCACATCCCAGCGGTGTAAGAAGACCAGAAGTTCCGGGGCATCGTTGGTTAAACCACGGAGAAAACGATAAACCTTCTCCAGTTCCTCTTCAAACGCCTGTTCGTAATCGACATTCAACGCTTCCGCGGCGTATTCCACCTCCGCCAACAGGCGTAGTGTTTCTTGGACGGAAGCGGTTTTAAGTAACCGCTCAAAAAAACTGGCGGGGAGTAATTTGGTTTCCAGGATCCGGATCCGCCCCACGGCGTAGGCGTAATCTCTTTCTGCCATTAAAGTCCCTCCCCGTCACGAAAATAGGAGCCCGGCGACCTCCGGAAAGTATCGCTCTTCCAGATCGGCGACGATCGATTCCAAGGAAGCATTCACCTCATAATTGGAACCAATAAGGAGAAAACCCCCTCTGAGCGGCGCCGGTTCCGGCCTTAATTGCAATTTCCCGCTCCGGCCGTTCTTGGTTAATTCCTGGTTCACTTGGGCAATGATCCGTTGCCAGAGTCCTTTTTCCGCGGTGGAAACGGCCACCGTCTCCTCGCCGCTCTCCACCGCCGCCAGCAGTAAATCTTGATAGAGGGCGGCCTTTTCCGCCTCCGGCATCGCCGCCAAAGAAACCAGCGCCTGTTCAAAAGCGTCGTGGATCAATTCCTGTTTCGTCTGCAAAAGACGGAGTTTCGCTTCAAGCTCCGCTTCCCGGATCAGGCGGCTCGCTTCTGCTTCCCCCTGACGCCGGTAATCCTCCCGGATGGCTTCGACTTTTTCCTCCGTTTCCTTCCGGTAAACGGCCGCCTGCCGCCGGGCTTCTTCCCGGCTTTGGGCCGCGATCTCCTCGGCTTCTTTCCGGGCCGCCTCCATAATCCGGTTGGTCAGCACCGTTAATTCTTCGGCCATTACAAATCCCACCTAAAGCGTAATCGTGTTATAGAGGAAGAACGAGATGATAAAGGACAAGATGGCGTACGTCTCCACCAAGCCGGCGTAGACAATCCCTTTCGCCGCCTCTTCCGGCCGTTTCGCCACGATGCCGATCCCGGCCGCCGCTACCTTCCCCTGGTAAATGGCGGAGAATAAACCGACGATGCCAACGGGTAACCCGGTAACGAGAAAACGAAAACCGGCTTCCACCGGAATCGCCCCGCCCATCCCCGCAAACTTAAAGACCATTAACATGCCGATCACAAAGCCGTAGATCCCTTGCGTCCCGGGAAGGGCGGTTAATACCAAGGTCTGACCGAACTTCTTCGGGTCTTCAGTTACCACTCCCGCCGCCAGTCTTCCACCAATACTCACGCCCAACGCGGAACCGATCCCGGAGAACAAAACGGCAATCGCCACGCCAAGAAATGCGTATAAGGTACCCAACTCCATTTTTTTATACCTCTCTTTCCTTCTTTAAAAAAATGTTTTTGTTCTCTATTTTAAAAGGTACAAAAGGCCTCCCGCCACCGGTAAAAAAGGTGTTGAAAAACTCCAAATACTGTAACCGGCTGGAATGCACATAAGCGCCGAGCAGGTTTAACCCAAAATTGAGGGCATGTCCAATGACGAAGATGATGATGGCAAAGATCCAGCCAATCGGCGCCCCCCAAGTCATCTTTACGAATAAATTGATGATCGAGCCCATCACCGCCCCGGAAAGCCCCAAGGCCATCAGCCGGGAATAGGAGAGGACATCACTGAAGAAACTGACACTGCCGTAGATGGTTAAGAGCCCGCCCGGGATTGCCTTTAATTTGGCCCCGAACCCCTTTTTGCCTCTGGTATTACCGAGCACCAGAAGAATGGCGGCCGCTAAAGTTCCGTACTTAACCTGCTGGGCGTAAGCGCCCAACCCGATCTGCGCCCCGCCGGCCATCAACAACAATCCGGTGAGGAAAATGAGCCAGACTCCTTTTCCCCAGATCGCTTCGGCCCAGTCGCCCTTTCTGATGCTCATCCAAGCACTGATGATGGTTCCGGTATACAATTGGACTAAGCCCAATCCCAACGAAACAATCAATAACAGCTGCGGGTTTTCAATCACGTTAAAGACACCGTTGAACAACGAATAACCAAAGATACTGGAGGTCAATAGCCCAAAAAAGACTGCCCCCAAGGCACTGAGAATGAACAGCGCGGCCATTTTCCGCCCGCCGGGACCCATCGCGAGCTTGGACATTAATACCGCGCAGATTGCAGCGAGGAGAACCCCGTAACCGGCGTCGCCCAACGCCATTCCGTAACAGAGGACGAAGAAGGGAGCAATCGCCGGCGATGGATCAACCTCATCAAAACGGGGATAGCTGAAGCCCTCGACCAGTTTTTCAAAGGGGGTGATTACCTTCGTGTTCTGCAAGAGAATGGGGATCTCTTCGCCGGGTTGTGGTTCGGAGATCCGCAAATAATGGGGAAGTTTCAACGCGGCAAGCACTTTCTCCACCCGCGCCGCCTGCCCGGCCGGGACCCAGCCTTCAAGGCCAAAAACCGCTTTCCCCATAAGCAACTGGCGGTGGGCTTCCACTTGCCGCTTTTGGTTATACCAGTAGTCATAGAGGGTCTGGAAGAATGGGCGTTCGTCCGCCATGCTTTCAATCGTCTCTTTAACCCGGGTCAGCTCCGCTTCCAATTCCTGCGCCGCCGCTTCTAGAACAACCAGCCGCTCGCCGACGGTCCCGGCGGTAAGCTCAGGCCGGGACGGAACAAACCCTTTCGCCTTTAAGATCTCTTCCGCCTGCCCATCCCGCCAGCAGAAAAAGATGAGATAGGTACGGTTTTCATCCTCGCCGATCACCCGGTAAATACAGGGGACCTCCGCTTCGGTCAATGCTTCGGCTAAAATACGCGGCTCCCGGTCATAACTCCCCAGCAAAATTGCGACCCGCCGGGACCCCCGCCACTCCTCCGCGGGGAGATCCAGTTTCGCCCACGGACGCAGGGCGAGCATTTCCCGTTCCACCTTTAATCTTTCCTGTTCAAGGAGGCCATGCTCCTTTTCCGCGGCAAAAATCTGCTGGGCAAGCTTTTCCGCCTCTTCCCGCCTGGCTATGTAATTCTGCTGTTCCTCCCAGGTCAGAACCGTCTTTATACCGGCAAATTGTTCGATGAAGTTCGGCCTTTGCGGCGCAAAACGTTCAAAAATGGCCAGGACCCGGTTGATCTCACCCAGTTTCTCTTCCACCTGGCGCAGCTTCTCGGCAATCTCTTCTTCCGTGGCCAGACCTTTTTCTTCCCCAACCGGCCCGATCAGTTCAACCAAACCAAGGCGTTGCAGTTCCGAAAGAAATGAGGATTTATGCTCAACCAAGCCGTACAGCTCCAGGCGTTTCATTGGTACAATCGCCATCTATCCTCTGATCCTTTCTTTAATAAAATCAACGACCACGGGCACCTTCCCCGCCGCTTTACTGCAAAGCTCTTTAATCTGGAGTTCCGTCCGCCGCCGGAGTTCGGCAACGGCCTGTTCCGCCTCGGCCACCTTTTTGGCCAGCTCCGCTTGGCCTTCTTTCCGCGCGGTCGCCAGCTTCAACTCCCGTTCGGCCGCCAATTTCTGGCTCTGCTGCGACCGATAGGCATTGGCTTCCTGTTTTGCCGCCCCAATCAGTTGGTCCGCTTCGGCCTCCGCCGCCATCAACGCTTGCCAGATCCCGTTCGCCATTCTTTTCCCTCCTTCGCCAGAACAACCAGAGGCTGGTCTCAATGCACAAACAACATTTACTTTTCGCTAAATAACGGCGAAATTCCTTTTAAACCCTTAAAACTTTTATGTCACTCTTTAGTTTTCCCCCTTAGCCAGGAAAATGAGGCCGGCGATCCCCACCAAAAAGCCGACCAACGCGCCCACAACGCCGGTCAAAGGTTCCCGCCCGAGGCTGCGGCCGCTTAAATAACCAAGGCTGAACCCGACGAGCACGGAGACGGTCAAGCCAAAAGCGGCGATAAACAGGACCGCTCCGCGCGGTCGGCGCGCTTTTCCCTTCTTCTCCTTAACCATCGCTTCGGCACCCGTTGCCGCCGGCAAGTCTTGTTCCTTCCCCGGTTGCCCGCTGCATTTCCTCGTCCCAAAGCCGGCAAGCCCCCCGGAGCATCCGGGTTTTAATCTTGCCCGGGGCGACCGTTGATCCTTTAAGCTGCGGGGCGTCCAGGATCCCGAGCGTCACCGCCTTCGCCAGGGTTTCCGGGTCGGAGAGGGGATCGGCGGTTTCCGCCGCCCCCAGCCGCCGGATGGCGTCCAGGATCAATTCCGCTTCGGCAATGAGTTCGTCGCGGCGGGCGA
>JAAYMP010000091.1 GCA_012521315.1 Bacillota bacterium | reverse complement strand
GGCCCGCCATGATCAAAGCCTGGGCCTTGCTCCGGCTTTCCACCAGTCCTCGTCCGACCAGCAAAACATCGATCCGCTCCCGTTCCATCTGCCCGGCGCCCTCCTTTCCCGCTCCCGCGTGTTGACTTGCAAAGAAATAAGCCCGGCTGGGCTCGAAAAGCTCGTCTTCGTTGGCCAACGCAACGTTTACTACGCTAAAGTGGCCAGGTAATCAACGGCGCTTAACGCCGCGACCAGACCCTCGCCCACGGCCTTCGCAATCTGCCACGGTTTTCCGGTACAATCGCCGGCGGCAAAGACCCCGGGCAGATTGGTCCGCTGCTGGCGGTCCACTTTAATAAACCCGTTTTCCAAGGCTAAATCCGGCATTAAACTGTCCAGGGGGAGACTGGCCCGTTCAATAAAGGCCCCCTCCACCTCGTACTCCCCGGCGGAAGTCTCCACCTTGGTCAGCCGCTCTTCGCCATGGAAGCGGAGGACCCGTCCGGAGACCACTTCAATCCGCGGGTCGAGGCCCCGGTAGTCCCCCTGGTAACGGGGGAGATAGTAAACCCGGGAACAAAGGTCGGCCAGAAAATTGGCGTCCTTCTCCCCTTCCTCCAGTTCGGAAAGGAAAAAAACCCTTTGCCCGCGGAAGAACATCCCGTCACAGGTGGCGCAGTAGCTGACCCCTTTGCCGACCAGCTTTTCCTCGCCGGGGATCGACGCCTTCTGCGGCATCCCCGAGGCAATGATCACCGTCTTCGCCGCATATAGCCGCTCTTTCCCCATGGCTTGAAAACCGCCTTCTTCCGGCCAGAAGCTGCGAATTTCATCCTCGACCAGTTCCACCCCTTCGGCGACGGCATGCTGTCGGTAGCTGGCGGCCAACTCCGCTCCGCTAGCCCCGGGCAAACCCAGATAATTGTCGACGCGGTGGGCCTGGCGCATTTTATTACTGACTTTTTCTTTTCCCACCAGCAAAACCCGCTTGTTTCTCCGCCGGCCGTTCACCGCCGCCGACAACCCGGCCGGGCCGCCCCCGATCACCAAAAGGTCGTACTGTTCCATCCCGCTTCCTCTCCTTCCCATCTTCCCACTTTAAGCGTTTGCTCCCAACAATCGCCTACTTCTCAATCATCTTCCTTTGCGCCTTTACGCCGGTTTTGGCCAAAGTCATCGCCACTGCTCTTCCTTTACTATTTATTTTGTGCTCCGCCCAAAGATATCCTCCCCGGCGGCAGGGTTTTCGGAGCAAAAAGCATAAAATTAATGGTGGGAAGATGCAGTGACTACAGAACTTGACGGTTATACATCGACCACCAGAAGCGAACCAGGGAGAAAAGTCTTTTTGGCAACAACCACGAAAGAGGCGGGTTAAAATGAAGAAAACCGTCATTATCACCGGGGCCGCCCGCGGCATTGGCCGGGCTTGCGCCGAACTTTTTGCCGCCCACGGCTACCAGGTGTTGATCAACTACCACCGTTCGGTGGCGGCCGCGGAAGAACTGGCCTCTTCCTTACAGGAGCGCGGCTTTCGCGTCGCGCTTTTCCAGGCCGACGTGGGCTCCCGCCCGCAGGTCGACCGGATGGTGGAATACTGCCAAACCGTGTTTGGTCCGGTCGATCTTTTAATCAATAACGCCGGAATTGCCCAATCCCGTTTGTTCATCGATCTCTCCGTCGAAGAGTGGGAGACCATGATCCGGACTAACCTCACCGGCGTCTTCCACTGCACCCAAAGCGTCCTCCGGACAATGCTCCCTCGCCGCCAGGGGAAGATCATCAACATCGCTTCCATGTGGGGCCAAGTCGGCGCCTCCTGTGAAGTCCACTACTCGGCGGCGAAAGCGGGAGTGATCGGCCTCACCAAAGCTCTGGCCAAGGAGGTGGGTCCCGCCAATATCCAAGTCAATTGTATCGCTCCGGGCATCATCGCCACCGCCATGATGGACCCCTTTAACGAGGAAGAAAAAACGGCCTTAAAAGAGCAGACCCCTTTGACCCGGTTCGGCACCGCGGAAGAAGTGGCCGCTTGTGCCCTCTTTCTCGCCTCCGACGCCGCCAATTTCATCACCGGTCAGGTCATCGGGGTCAACGGTGGATTTGTGGTCTGAGCAAGCCCTTGTTCAAAACAGAAGGCGGCTCCCCACCGCCGCCTTGGTTTTCTCCGTGATTGGTGCAGGCAACAACCCTTTCCGCTGTTGCCTGCACCAATGAATGCCTCCTTTTAATTAAAAGATAATTTGACCATTGTGGTCCAGGCGGGCGTTGATGTTGCGCATTTCCTTGTTTAACACCAGCAACCGCCCGCCGATATTGATAAAGACATTATCAAAAACTCTTTCGGCCGCGATTCTCCCGTCGGCATCCACTTGCACATCAACGCGGCTGCCGCCGATACTGCCCAGTTCACGCACGATTACGGCTTTCCCGGCTTTGATCCGGCCCCCCCGGAAGACCCCGGGAAGTCCAGTAATTTTCACATCACCGCCGGCTTCCAGAATAGAATTATAGGCGCCCTTGCCTTCAATGATGATGTTCCCGGTCACTTTCACATTACTATTCTGAATATAGTTGGCATAGACCGAAGCTCTCGGATTATCAATTTTGCTGTAGATATTACTGAGCCGGCCTATCTTCCGGGTCAGCACCCTGAACTGTTTTAAGTCGCTCCGTGTCCTTGATAATAACCGGATACAATCGCTTTTTTTGCCGCCGGTTTATCATCAGAAATACGCGCAGTTTATCTTCGGATACTTCAAAATCAAACAGTTCCCCTTGTTGCTCATCCGCAATCTTAAAACTGATCTCCTCCTCGTTGGAAACAATGACCGGCCCCTTTTTGGGCTGCCCATTCACATAAAGCATGATACTCTTATCAGGCCTGAGGACGGGATATTTCCTCAGCGGTTCACTATTCAGGACTAACCTGTTATCAACGATTTCAACCATTTGATCGCTTGGCACGGTGGTAGTACTCCTTCCTATGTTTTTCGAATGTTTTTACATGATTCGACATTGACCGCCACGAACAGCTGTATTGGTGACTCGTTTCCCGGGAACAAAAATACAACTGTGTTACTTAAAATCACTCCACATAAAATATTACTATCTATTTTCTGGTCCCACAATTAATAAACTGTAAAACTATAAATTCGACATATTGGTGATTTGGAATTACAAATGTTAGAACCTTGCGACATTATGCCTGACACCCAGTTTCGATGAGTCCATCCTCTTTGGTTATTTATAAAACCCTCCAAAACAAAAAACCCCGGAGGAATCGGGGTTTTTAATCTAAAACCATGGCGCGCCCGGAGGGATTCGAACCCCCGGCCTACAGATTCGAAGTCTGCCACTCTATCCAACTGAGCTACGGGCGCTAATCCTTTATTCTATGATTAATTATACCATACAAATTCAAGAACCGCTATCGCCGACCTCGGACCGATCTTTCGCCCGTTGCAAGGCTTTTAACCAGCCCGCCAATAACTTTTCCCGTTTGCAGGTTGTTGTCCCGTCACTTTGTCCATACCAGCAACAACCTCTAGGGTCAAGGCATCAACAACAAAAGCCCTGACTATATAGCCAGGGCTACCAGGGCCAAAAAACCATTTGCCACCGATGGTTTAGCTTACCTTTCCAGCAGGTTTAACAACCTGGTTTGTTTAGTACATTACCCCTAACAGTAAAAGGATCAAAATCAAGAAAAGGATAAAAGCCAACGAATCATCCACATTCTTTAAGAAATCGAACATTTGTTGCACCTCCCACCTAAATTCTCATTATAAACTATGCATGTCGTTTCCGACTTGTTTTAGGCTAAAGGTGCTTTCTTGCCCAACCGGATTTGGATCAATTTTCGCCCAATTCTAGCAGGTGGTTACGGAGCTGGGTTTTCGCCCTTTCCACCGCTTTCAGAACATAAGGGTCTTTACTCTTCACCGTAAAAGTTTTCACCGTATTGATAATGCGCACGGTTTGGTTGACCGGGCTCACCTCTTCTCTCTTTTCCGCCATCCGTTTCACCCCCTATATTATTTTATACCAGCACCGACGGAGGGGTTATCAACCAGCTCAAAATAGGCAACAAGCTCTTCCGGGTTAACGTTCATCTGTTGTGCCCCCCGCCCGAAGATCTCACAGAGGACCAGCATAAACTGTTCGTCAATGGGCGAAAAACCAGTCGGATCCGGTGCGTGCAGATAAATATAAAGCGCATAATCAAGCCCGAAACTGAGTTTTACCCCAAAGGCCTCCGCCAGATCTTGGTCGGGGAGAACCAGTTTGGGAAGGAGACGATGTTGCAGCCCATAGACCTTTTTCCTGTGTTCCAACAGGATGCTGAACCGTTCCGCAGGGAAGGCTTCACTAATCGTCGCCACCAGTTCCCGGAGACTAACCGCCGACGCCACTTCTTTTGAGCCGCAAAAACGAAGCCAACGGAGGATAATGGACCAACGGAAAGTCTCCTGTTGGATCAACTCCTCCACTTCCGCGCCGGTAATCTCCCCGGTGACCCGGGCAATCTCCTCCTCTTGCTCCCTGGTCCACTGCACTCCTTCTTTACTCACCCGGAACAACGGAAAGAACAGGCAGATCATAATAAGCACCAAGCCCACCGCCACCAGAACAATCCGGGCCAGAACGACCAGGGGAAAGGAATGGACGAGATTGATCCAAAATCCCGGCGGATTATCCTCGACGGCCAACGGCGCCGTCAGATGTCCCCAGGAAGTATAAAGAATCACCAGCATGAGAGGGAGAAAAATCAGCCACCACAAAATCAGCGGGTTTTTCCGAACCCACCGCTGGAAATAAGCGAGTGATTGCTTCATCCCTCCTCCCCCTTTTTTTTAACATATGAACCCGGCGCTTTGCTTTATGCCACGTCACCCGGGAAAAGGCACAAAAAAAACCCTTTGGTCAAGGGCGGTAGAGAGGAAAAAGCATCCGCAGGTCATTGTTCGCTTCCACGCTGTCGGTACCGGATGATTAAAAATTCCCGGATTAAAGAAAGATTATTGAAGATCCGGATACTGAAGGCCACCACGGCCCCCAAATAAATATCAATACCGATACTGTAACCGAAAAAGGCCAACCCGACGGCGAGGAGAGCATTGGCAAAGAAACTGACGATGAACTTGGAAAAGATAAAATTCCCTTCCAGCTCAGCGCGCATTCCGCCGAAGATCGCATCCACGGTGGCCAGGATGGCCAGCGCCGTGTAACTTTTATAGGTAAGCGGCACCTCCCAGGGTAGAAGAAGGCCGATCGCGGCCCCAAGGGCGATACCGAGTAAGGGGATGAGTAACATCTAGAAGACCTCTCCTTCGCCTGTTCCTTCCCAGCTTTCAACGGCATCAACCGCCTCCGCTTCCCCTTCCCCGTCGGCAACGGTTGTTTCAACCGGTTCCTCCGGCACAACCTCGGCATAATTAAAGACCGAACTGCCTTTATAGGGCGGGAGGTAGAGGCTGTCTTTAATTTCAATCTTGATCCCCAATTCAAAGGGGCGGATCTGGGAATCGATAAAGCCCCCCGGGATCGTGAGCGCCGCTTTTAAAGTGGCCGCATCGCCAATCGCCCGGATGACATAAGGCGGGGCTAGTTTCCGCGTTCCCACCAGAATGGTGGTCCCGGCGCAACTAAACCCGGTCTGGACAACCAACCGCACCCCATTCACGGCGATCGCCTCCGCCCCGGCCGCCCACAGCTCATTGACGAGCAACTCTAATTGGTCATAGTGGACAATAAACAAGTTGGGATCTTCGTAACTCTTCAGGGGACGCTGCACATCAGTGAGGGTGATCTCCACTCCCGGACCGCGCAGCGGCGTCACGCCCGCCGCCATCCGCAGACTTTTCATCTCTTCGTCCCGGTTGTATTCTTGCAGTTGTTGCCGGAGCTGCTTTAGCTCTTCTTCCTTTTTGTTCAGGTCGGTCTGCATCCGGTTCCATTTAATCCCGAGCTCGCTTGCGGTGGTAAATTGCGGAAGATAGGTTTTGATATTGGTTTCCGTCCGGAATTGAAAGACCAAGAGCATCCCCAGCAACATCGAAGCAAGGCCGACACCGATTTTCCAGTTATGTTTCGACATTAGCCTTCGCCTTCTAACACAGTAACTTTACCATAATTATTCACCGTAAGTTCGGGAAATCCTTTTTAACAACCGGTGAAGAAAAAAAGAATCCCTTTGGATTCTGTTTAAAGGCGCAGAGGTCTTTTTCCTAACGGCCCGCTTTTTTCCGGCCAACCATAACCCGTTTTAAGGTGTCCAGATGCTCCAAGGTTTTTCCGGCCCCCTTCACCACACAGGCCATGGGGTCAT
>JAAYMP010000090.1 GCA_012521315.1 Bacillota bacterium | reverse complement strand
CTCAAGACCCGCGCGCACCTCGGTTTCGATTTTACCGCCGACCATCCAGTCCAGGGTACAGATGAGGTTGTCGCTGATCCGGAAAGCGACCCCCGTGTCCAAACCGATATAACTCGATTCGGGAAAGGAGATGAAGGGAGCGGAAACGGTGGTCTCCTGTTCAAAAGTGAAGTTCGCGGTGAAGGCTTTCCGTTGGCGGTAGCCGACCAGAACACCTTCCCAGTCTGTGATCTCGGTCGGTTTGTAAAAGCCGACGGTGACCAGGAGTTCATTGCCGTCTTGCTTCATGATCCGGGGGGAAGCGGCAATATTTCGGGTTGTTGCAATGGTTTCGCCGTTTTCTTTCTCGATCACGACCCGGATTTCGTTAACCCGGTTAATCCGGAGCGGCACATCACGGAAGAAGTATTCCCCCTCGGCCGTGGGCGGCTGGGTTGCCCATAAACGGCCGTTGACGTAAAGCAAGACCTGATCACCGGCCGTGGCGGTACCGGAGACGTCAGTATAAGCCACTAATTCACTGCGGATCTGTTCGTCGGGGATCATGTATAAAATTCCCCAGAGGTCCTGTTCCGCAATGGTGTTTTCCAAGTCAAGGGTGGCGTTGCCGATGATGATTAATTCGCCATCTTTCTGGTATTTGCCGCGGAGCAGCGTCAGTTCGGGCGTGAAGGTACGGTTATAAAAATCGTAAGCGCCGTTCCCGGCCGCAGACAGCGCCCATTCGCCGGCATAACCATCGGTGCGGATCTTCAAGAAGCCCGCCAAGGACTCATGTTGGCCTGCTTCCTCCCGGTGTTCGACCCCTAGTTGGTACCGGATGGAGCTGAGGGCAAAGGCGGGTCCTTCCTGTGGTGACTGCTCTTTGCCGGGCGCTGCGACTTGGTCAGGCTGGACGAGGGTGGGGCTTTTCAGCATGGCCGAGTCCGCGTTGATGGTTAAGGCTTGGTAACTGAAGTCCCAGTCAATTTCGGCCTCGAGCAAAGCAGCCAAAAAGGGGACCCCGACATAGATGTCACCATGGAAGAAGACCGGAGGCGGGCTGTTTAAAAAGGATTGACCGTTGATCCGGTAGATCTTCTCACCCAGATAAATCTCGGCCCACTTGTCACTGGCTTTGCTGGTTAGCACCACCTTCTCTTCCTTCCGGAAGTAGGAAACCTCCAGGTTGAGATAGGTTGCCAGGCGGTTGACCGGGACCAAGAGCGTTTCTTCCTGTTCGAGAAGCTCAAAGTAGGGATCCTGGAAGATGGTGGTCTCTTCCGCTTTAATTAACAAAAGAACAACGCTTGTCTCCAAAGCGCTGGGATCCCAGGCGAAAGCTGCCGCTCCGAAAAAAAAAGGGAGCAGACAGCAGAAGACGATGGCGCGGAGCAAGTTAAGAACGCTTCGACTTTTGCTTCTTTTCCGCATTTAATAATTCCCCCTCTTCTGCCAATTCAAGGTGAAGACAACTCAGGGTATGGTAAATGGAACCACGGAGGAGAGGGTTTGTGTTGTCCCGGAAAAACTCAGCCTTACTGATAGTTGGTAATTGCCGGGGGGCAATTCGGTCTCAATGGGCACCGTCAGTAAGCACTGGCTGTCCGGGAGGATCAGCTGTTCTCCACTGGTCCAGGCGGTGGATGGGGTACCGTCTTCCCCGGTTATTTCGTAAGCCACTTGGTAACGGATATGCGCTTGCCCGTCATTGGCCAGGCCAAGCAGGGCCACCGGCCGTCCTTGCGGTGTCGGTTCGATCTTTACCCCTAACAAACGGAAGGAATAAAGGGTTTCGGTAAAAGAGAGATAAACCGTGGTCCCAACCTGAAAAATCATGGTGGACCCTACCGTTTCGGGCGAGGGACGGCTTTCTTCGAAAAAGATGATCCCCCTTCTCTCCAACCAGTTACCGTTTTTGGGTGCGGTTATGGTGAAACGGACATACTGGCTTTGACCGGGGGCCAGTTTAAACCGGCGGGGATTAAATTTGATCAAACCGTCAAGGGTATCGGGCCGTTCACCGGCGCTGAAGGTGACGAGCCGACCTTGAGGGTCGAGGGTCCAGTCGTAAACGACGGCGGTGAACTCCACCTCGGTATCCTGGGTATTGGTGACCTTAATGGCGTCGGTGATCCGGGTGCCCGGTTCTAAAGTAAAGACAAACTTGCTGGGTTCGACCCGGGCGACGCCCTGAACGGTTTGGGCGCCGAGTAACATAAAGACAAAAGCAGCAGTTAGGAAGAGTAAAACCCGGCGTGGTGCTGGTTTGATCATTGTCTGTCTCCTCCCTGCGATATTAATAAAGAGAGCTGGTGGGGCGCGTCCACCAGCCCGCAAGGGTCAAGAATGTTAGGTCGTTTAGAGGGTATACGCGCGGAAGATGACCTTGCCGTCGTAGCGACCTTGCGCGATATTGCGCGAAAACGGCACTCTAAACTGGTGATAGACCGTTAGTTCCTCGCAAGCGTCTTTCTCGGCGACCTCAAAGATCTTGCCGTCCACATCGAAGATGAAGGTGCCGCCAAAATTGGACATGCTGTAGCCACTACGCATATGGAGCGGTAAAGACCCCCGTTCGGAAGTTAACGGCCCGCCTTCCACTTCATACTTGTAGCTGTCGTTGGCGTAAACTTCGACCTTAAAGACGTCGCAGCCCTGGATAAAGATGTCCTCGTTTTCAAAATCAAATTCGGTGTGGGGGTTGTGGCCAAGCATATTCCAATACTCGTCGACAAAGCCGCCGATCTCATTGTCGAAGACCAAGAGATAGCCTGAAGCGGAGGCTTTGGTGCTGATCCCCGGACCGTAGCTCTTTAAGCCGGTTTGGCCTTGGTTGCCGGTGACTTTCATCTCAAGATAACAGGGGATGTAAGCCCGGGCGGTCAGGGTCATCTCCACCGATTGCCCGTCCGCCCGATTGTCGTCATATACGTACTTGGTCCGGTTGAACCAGTCAACGTTGACATACTCATCGCCTGTTTTGTTCCAGATAACTTTCCCGTCGTCAAAGATGTTACCAAAGAGGTAGGCGATCTTGTCCGTATAGTCGATGCCATTGTTGTATGACGAGTCTGGATATTCGGGTGCCAGACCACCTGGGTAGCCACTGGCGATCGTGGCGGTAAACATTGAAAGAATAATCAGGGTAACAGCGATCGTAATTACTTTTCTCATCTTCTCCAACCTTACTAGTTCTTTTTTTTATTACAAACCGGTATTACGCGCCTCTACCGGAGTGTAACCTGTCTCCATCAGGTTAGGGGGTGAGCGTTTTGGCGGCTAAAAACAGCCGAAAGTCATAGTTCCCCTTGGGGTAACGGGACCAGTGGTCGATTGATGCAGTGATGTATAGTTCTGTCCAGTAATGCGCGTCTGAGGCACCATCGCCAAGCACCGTGGGGTTACCAAACGCCACGGTGCGATAATCACGACCGGGAAAGATTTTTTCCTTGAAATCCATTGTATTAAGGTTTTTACCGACTCCCACCAGGAGCGGGAACGGGAGAGGATGAAAGGGGGTTTCGTCTCCGATGCGCAGCGCCAGGCACCAGGGGGCGTTGGAAGCCAGTAAAAGTTTGACCGGATTGCGGGTGGATAAATGGTCTTCCGTCCCCATTGACGATGCCGCAACGGTTAGCAGCGGATTGTCGTTTGCCGGTTCGAGACGGATCCAGGGTAAAATCTCGACCTTGACCAGCACGGGAATGGAAAGCGTCCCTTCAGCCCCCGGGCAAACCGCATAAACCAGACCCTCGTATTCGCCGGGGGGATCGGAAGGCAGCAGTTGGAGGGTGAGCATATAACCGGCCGCCGCGTTGTTGCGCTTGGCGGTGTCGTGCGCCGCGGTGAAAGTAAAGCGTTCCGCCGGGATCCGGTTTCCGCTGCTGACGGCCGAAAGGTCGGCGCTTTCCAACCGGACCGTACGCGTGGTAGCCACCGGGAGGGTAAAGGATACGGAACGGCTGGTTTTGCTGACGGGTGCGATTGCCCCGAAATCCACGATAAGCGGCTTATGCGCGGCGGCGGTCGTTGCCGGTAAGGTCAGGAAAACGGCGAAGAAGAAAAGGGCAAACCAGACAACCGGGGTACGCTTTTTCATCGGATTCCTCCGTTTTGCCGTTGTTTTTGCCAATAAGTCATTTTATTGTATGTCGTACCCAAAAATTTAATACGTAAAAAAGATAATAATTTCCAATTTTTTACGCCCCTGCCTTGTTGCCGGAAAGCTTTAGCCGGCTTGAGACCGGGCAGGTTTCCGGTTGACGGGAAGGCCATTTGGGGTTATGCTGAAAGCAGCCGGCGAAGAGACCCCTTTACCTAAAAAACCGGTTTGGGAGTCGGGTGCGATGAAAGCAATCAAAAACATTAGATTAATTACGACGGAAGGAGTTAGAGAGGGCCTGGCGGTGGTTTATGACCAAACCATCCGGGA
Organism: Bacillota bacterium; assembly: GCA_012521315.1. Classification (GTDB taxonomy): domain Bacteria; phylum Bacillota; class UBA4882; order UBA10575; family UBA10575; genus Capillibacterium. Next base: position 3,777 of record JAAYMP010000090.1, on the reverse strand, counting down.
TGTCCTCCCGGAAAAAGTGCTCCCCCCCGGTTGCACGGTTGTGGACGGGGGTGGGGCCTACCTTTCGGCCGGGTTTATCGATCTCCATCTCCACGGTTGCGCCGGTTACGACACCATGGATGAGGATGAGCGGGCGTTGAAGATCATCGCCGACCGGCTGGTTGCCACCGGGGTGACCGCTTTTCTCCCCGCCACGATGACGATGGACCGCGCTCGGCTTGAACGGGCTTTGGACCGGATTGCCACGGCGATGACCAGGACGCCGGGGCAAGGGGCGCAAGTATTAGGCTGTTACCTGGAAGGACCCTTCCTCAATCCGGAAAACAAAGGCGCCCATGATGAACGCTTTATGACCCGGCCCGATTTGGCGTGGCTCCGGCCCCACCTTGGCGTGATCCGGGTGGTCACCGTCGCCCCGGAGCTGGACGGGGCTTTGGACTTTATAAAGCAAATGGTTGCCGCCGGGGTCGTGGTGGCCATTGGCCATACGAAAGCCACCTACGAAGAGGCGGTCAAAGGGTTGGCGGCCGGTGCTTCCCTCGTTACGCACCTCTTTAACGCGATGACTCCCCTGCACCACCGCCGGCCGGGGGTGGTCGGGGCGGCCCTTTCCCATGCGGTGGCCTGTGAAGTGATCGCCGATAATATCCATAGCGTTCCGGAGGTCCATAAACTGCTGGTGAAGATTAAACCCCCTTCCGAACTGGTTTTGGTGACCGATGCGATGCGGGCTTGCCTCTTGGGGGACGGCACGTATGATTTAGGCGGGATGGCCGTCCAGGTCCGGCAAGGCCAGGCCCGTCTCGAAAGCGGCGCTTTGGCGGGGAGTACTTTGGTGATCAACGTTGCGCTGCGAAATTTCTACCGTAACACCGGGCTTCCGCTGGCGGAGGTGGTCAAGATGGCCACTTTAAACCCGGCGCGGATTCTACGGCTGGCGGGCCGGAAAGGCAGGATCGCGCCGGGGAACGATGCCGACCTGGTCTTGTGGGATGAGGATTTTAATGTCTTAAAGACGATTGTGGCGGGGGAGACGGTTTACACGGGTCATTAGACCCCGGTAAGCTAGAGGCTGATCGAGGCGAACACTCACCCGAAGAAGGGACGCCGAGGAACACGGGTAACAACTGGCAGGAAGGAGAGAAGATGTCATGAAATCGTACCGGAAGGAACTGGTCTTCAATACGAAAGGGCGGGTCGAACTGATTAACATCACCGCCCAGGTGGAGGAGGCCCTGCGCGAAAGCGGGATTCAGGAAGGCCTCTGCCTGGTCAATGCGATGCACATCACGGCGAGCGTCTTTATTAACGACCACGAAAGCGGTCTGTGGCAAGACTACCGGGATTGGTTGGAACAACTGGCCCCCCACGAACCGGTCGGCCGGTACCGTCATAACCTGAGCGGGGAAGATAACGGCGACGCCCACCTCAAAAGACAGATCATGGGCCGGGAAGTGGTGGTGGCCGTGACCGGCGGGAAATTGGATTTTGGCCCCTGGGAGCAGATCTTCTACGGGGAGTTTGACGGGGGACGGCGGAAACGGGTGCTCATCAAGATTATTGGGGAGTAGCAGGGAGCCGGCCAAGGCGGGGGTTATTTAAAGTAACCGGGGCATAGTTTCCTTTGGTTAATGGTTAAACTTATACCGGAAGAAAACCGGTCAAAGGTGAACCGATGCCAGGACGACTAGATGCCAAAAAGGTCTATGCCCAGACTAAGGAGATTGCGGAAGCGATGGGAAGCCCATCCGACCTTCGGGTGATGCCCGTGGGTAAGGATGGGTTATCCCATCTTCTTTATTTAAACAGTTTGGTGGCGGATGAAACGATTGCGTGGGTAACCGACCACTTTACGACCCTCGGAACGTTGCCCGTGGCGGATCCGGAACTTCCGGTGCGAGGGCGGGTTTACCCGTTGGCTGACCCCGGTGCGGCGGTGGAGATGATACTGGCAGGCAACTTTGTCCTGGTCAATGACGGGATGATGGCGGTTGAAGCCCACGGTTGGGTGAAACGGGAACCCCAAGAACCGGAGACCGAACGGTTAATCCGCGGCCCGCGGGAGGGCCTCACCGAAACCCTGGAGGATAATATTGGACTGGTGCGGCGGTGGATCCGGGATCCCAACTTGCGGGTGGAAGAGCTGCGCGTCGGCCGGCGCACCAAGACCCGGATTGCCTTACTTTATCTCGCCGATGTGGCCCAACCCCGGTTGGTTGAAGAGGTCCGCCGCCGGATCACCGCCCTTGACCTAGACGGGGTGATCGAATCCGGCTATGTCCAGCAACTCATCAGCGACCGCCGGGCCAGTATCTTACCGTTGATCCAAGCCACCGAGCGCAGTGACCGGATGGCTGCCGGGATCCTGGAAGGGCGGGTGGCGGTCTTCGTCGATAAGAGCGCCACGGCTTTACTTGTCCCGGTGACCATCAATGAACTTTACCAAACGCCTGAAGATTATTATTTAAGCTTCTGGGTCGGCTCCTTTCTCCGTCTCATCCGGCTCTTGGGGAACAATCTGGCGGTGGCCTTGCCCGGTCTTTATATTGCAGTGACCAATTTTCATCCGGAACTCCTCCCCACCAGACTGGCGTTGGCGATTGCGGGCACCCGCATCCGGGTCCCGGTCCCGTTGGTGGCGGAGGTTTTTATCTGTGAAATTGCCGTAGAAGTCTTCCGGGAGGCCGGCTTGCGGCTTCCCGGGGCGGTCGGTCAGAATTTGGGGGTGGTCGCCGGGGTTGTCTTGGGGCTTACCGCCGTGGAAGCAGGTTTTGTCTCGCCCGCCACTTTGGTGGTGGTGGCGGTGACGGCGATTGCCTCTTTTACCGGACCCAACTACGAGGTTGGTGTCAGCTGGCGCCTTTTAAAATTTACGCTGATGATTGCCGCAGCGCTCTTCGGTCTGCATGGGCTCACCATTGCCGGGATCCTGGTCTTGACCCATGCCGCCGACCTGAAATCCTTTGGTGTTTCGTATTTGGCGCCGTGGGCACCCCTCCAATGGGAAGAGCTGGGGGATGCCCCGGTGCGCAAACCGTTTTGGGCCCGTTGGCGCCGGCTGGAGACCTACCGGCCGCGCAATCCCCTGCGGACCGGCGGGACAAAAAGAAAGGATGACGAGGAAGATGCCTGAGGGAAAAACCGGCATTGGGCCGTGGCTTTACTGGAGTTTGCTGATCGTTGTCACGCTCAGCTTTGGTTTGATTAACATTACATTTTACGCCACGAAAGTGATGGGGGCCAATGGTTATCTAACGGTTCCGATCGCGCTGGTCCTGGCGATTCCGCCCCTTTGGGCCGCCTACCAAGTGATGAAAAGGTATCCCGCCTTGAATCTACTTCAAGCTGGGTTGGAGATTACCGGTCCGGTTTGCGGCCGCCTTTTTGGGCTGGCTTACCTGACCATCCTCCTTTTGGTGCTGGCTTTATTCCTCCGCGGGCGGATCAATCTGATCAATACTTACCTGCTGTCCAATACCCCTTTGCCGGTTTTAATGGTCATCTATCTTTTTAGCGCGGCTTATCTTGCTTCCCGCGGGATCGAAACCATCTCGCGGCTGGCTTCCTTCGTTCTGCTCCCAATCTTAACCGTCCTTGTCTTGTTGGCGGTCGGGGCTTTGCCGGAGATTGATCTCAACCGTCTCCGTCCGGTCTTCCACCCCGATCTCAAGCTCTATTTGCCGGGCGGGCTTTCGGTGCTTTATGCCTTTGCTCCGCTGGGGGTTTTTGCGATGATCTCGCCTTACCTCCGGGGGATCCAGAGAAAAATCCCCCGTT
>JAAYMP010000089.1 GCA_012521315.1 Bacillota bacterium | reverse complement strand
CTCTAATTACGATATATCTGGGTAATAGCGATCTCATCTAGGGTTTTCTGTTCTTGGCGGAGTCTTTCTTCTGCTTCGGCCTGGGCCATTTTCTCCTTCAGCTTTTCCATTACTTTCGTTTCTTTCCGTGCTTGTACCAAGATTGTACGGGCCTGCTCAACCTCTTCCGCCTGGCGTACACGCCGCGCGGTCGTTTCTTCCTGTTTTCGGCGCAGATACGCCAGGTACTTACTGCCGGAGAGCAGGTGTTCCAGGCTAATCACACCAACCGAGAGTTGCTCCGTCTCCGCTTCCCGTTGTTTTTTGACCGCCTTCAACGTGTTCAACTCTTCGTCGATTCGCCAGAGTTTGGTCTGCTCTTCTTTGAAGCGGGTTCGGCACTGGTCTTCATGGTGCTTACGTAGATTCAAAATTGGTTGAAATTTAAAGGACACCGTCTCCTGCCTCCGCAACCAAATTTTGGAGCATCTCTACTGTCTGCGCCAATGAATAGTTATCCTGTATATCCTGCCGTAAAAACTTTTGAATGGCCGGGTACATCTTTATCGCTAAGTCAACCCGGGGGTTACTTCCGGTCGCATACGCCCCGATATTGATCAAATCTTCATTTGCTTTATAGACGGCCAAGAGTTCCCGGACCACCCCCGCCGCCTTTCGATGCTCATTGGAGGCCAGGTCAATCATTAAACGGCTCACGCTGGCCAGGATATCGATGGCCGGATAATGGTTCTCATGGGCTAAAGCCCGGGAAAGGACGATGTGCCCATCCAAGGTCCCCCGTACGGTATCGGCCACCGGCTCATTCATATCGTCGCCTTCAACCAAGACCGTATACAGAGCAGTAATACTTCCCCGCTCCGCGGTACCGGATCTTTCCAAGAGCTTCGGAATGAGGGCGAACACCGAAGGGGTATAACCCCGCGTCGCCGGTGGTTCGCCGACGGCAAGCCCCACTTCACGCTGGGCTAAAGCAAAACGGGTCACCGAATCCATCATCAACATGACATTGGCCCCCTGATCGCGGAAATATTCAGCGATCGCGGTCGCGGTATAGGCCCCTTTAATCCGGACCAAAGCCGGTTGGTCGGAGGTGGCCGCCACCACCACGGAGCGGGCAAGGCCCTCTGGTCCCAGGTCTTTTTCGATAAACTCCCTCACTTCCCGGCCCCGTTCGCCGATCAAACCGATAACATTTATATCCGCCGCTGAATTACGGGCGATCATCCCCAGCAGTGTACTTTTACCAACCCCGCTACCGGCAAAGATCCCGAGCCGTTGTCCCTGTCCGCAAGTTAGCAATCCGTCGATTGCTTTAACCCCTAAAGATAAAGGTTTTTTGATCCGAGCCCGGGCCAATGGGTTAAGGGCCTCGGCCATAAGGGGGTAATAACCACTGATCTTCGGTTTTTCCCGGCCGTCAATCGGCCGTCCCAGCCCGTCCAAGACCCGTCCAAGCAACCCTTCTCCCACCGGTGTCTCCAGGGTGCGGTCCAGGGCGATAACTGCAGAACCGGGACCGATCCCTTCCATGTCTCCTAAGGGAAGAAGAAGGGCTTTCCCGGCCCGAAAACCAACCACTTCGCCCAGGACCTGGTGGCCGGATCGGGTCCTGAGGTTACAGATCTCTCCGACATAAGTCGGAGGACCTTCGGCTTCGAGCGTTAAGCCAACCACTTTCTCCACTTGCCCGATACGGCATAACGGCTCTACCGTCGCCAGCTTTTTTCGGTATTGGTCCGCGCAAAAAGCGGGGAACCCCTTTTGCAAAGTCCTCCCCATCTTTAGCTACCTTCTTCTTTTAATGCCTGATAGATCTTGGCGATTTGTTGTTGAAGCCTGGCGTCAACCTCACCCATATTAGTTTGGAGGATAAAGTCACCCGGTTTCAAGTTGGGATCGGTCTCCACCTGTAGCCTTGGCGACTCGGTAAAAAGACCGCGGATTTCACGGAGGTTTTGGATTAGAAAGGCCTCATCCTCTTGGGCGATGCGGATCGTTACTTCCGTCGCCCCCGCTACTTTTTCGGTGGCCACTCTAATCATCCCCAACCATTTTTCCTGGTTCTTCTTTATCTCGCTGTTAATTATTTTTTCGGCAATTCCCACGGCTAACTTGAGGATTTCCTCTTCGGAATCATAAATCCGCGCTATTCTTTCTTCTTCCGCCTGGTTGATCAGGTTAAGCGCTTCCGCTTTGGCTTCCTGTAAAGTTGTTTCGGCCGCCGCGATCTTTTCCGCCCATGCCTTTTCGCCTTCCGCTTGTCCAGCGGCCCAGCCTTCTTCGTAACCGCGGTCGTGGGCCTCTTTTTTCAGGCGGTCACACTCGGCAGCGGTCTCCGCTTTCGCTTGCGCCAATTCTTCCGCGGTCTGCTTTCGCTCCTCTTCCAGTTCGGCTAAGATTGAATCCGCTTGTTCGCGGGCCGTTGCAATAATCGCTTCCGCCTGCTGCCGCGCCTCTTCCAGGAGCTGCTCGGCAATTACCTCCGGTGGAATGGGCGGTTCTTCTTCCGTCTCACCAGTAGCGGCCTCCACGGCCTGGTCTGCCGGTGCTTCTTCCACCGCTGCGGTTTCCGCCTGGGCGGTCAACAACTCGCGGTACGCAAACTCCAGGTCGGGAACGTTGAGAACACAGGCTTCTTCTTTAATGTTCGGACCCTTGATGATGTTCGACTTAAACAATGATTTCATCCTCTCCGCCCCGGGCAATCACAATCTCGCCACTCTCATCAAGCTGTCTGATGCTGTTGACGATCTTTTGTTGTGCTTCCTCCACATCACGGAGACGAACCGGCCCCATCAGACTCATGTCTTCCTTAATCATATCGCGGGCCCGGGTCGAAATGTTTTTAAAGATCCG
>JAAYMP010000088.1 GCA_012521315.1 Bacillota bacterium | reverse complement strand
GTTCATCCAAAAGGAGAAGCAAGGGTTCGGGGGCCAGGGCGCGGGCCAGGGCCACCCGCTGCCGTTCGCCGCCGGAAAGCTCCTGCACCCGGCGGCCGGCCAACGCGGTAATCGCAAAGACCGTTAGCATGGCTTGGACCCGCTCCCGCCGCCGCACCGCAGGCAGCCGCCGCACCTTAAGGCCATATTCAATGTTTTCTTCGACGGTCAGGTGGGGAAAAAGCGCATAATCCTGAAAAACAAAACCGATCCGCCGTTCGGCCACGGGAACAGTGGTCAGGTCCCGTCCGGCGAGGATAATTCGCCCCTCGTCGGGCTGGAGCAAACCGGCGATCAACCGGAGCAGGGTGGTTTTCCCACAACCGCTGGGCCCAACCAACGAAAAAAACTCCCCCTCCCCAACGGTCAAGTTGGCCGTCAACCGGAACTCCGGGTAATCCTTGCTGACCTCAACCTGTAAAAAATCCTTCTTCATTGCCTCCTCCCTTCCCCTTGCCCGCCGGGCCCGGCCACGCTAAAGTCTTCCTCAACCGCCTGACCCCCGGATCGTCCAAATTCTTCACCATCGGGCTTGGCAACGATATAGCCCGCCTCAACCGCCGAAAAGAGCGCCGCCGCCAACAGGATAAAGAGGGTGCCCAAGGCAATCGCCTGCGGGAAACTGTAATGCCCAATCAGACGGTAGACCGCCACCGCCAGCGTAACCACTTTCCCCTGGCCCAACACCAAAACCGCCGAGAGATCGCCAAGGGAAAGGGCGGCCCCGTAAGCAAAAGCACTGCTCAGTGCTTTCCGCATCAACGGCAGTTCCACCGTACGGAAAAGCGTCCAGCCGGTCGCCCCTAAACTTTGGGCGGCCTCTAGCAACTCTTCCCCCCACTCCCGCCGCGCCGTCCGTAGGAGCACATAGACCAGGGGAAAGGCCAAAAAGAACTGGGCCCAAACGATTAAAAACACCGGCGGCAGGGTACGTCCGGCCAGTTTCAGCAGGCCAAAGGCAAAGGTCAAAAAGGAGACCCCCATCGGTAATTGCAACCAAAGGTCAATCCCTCCCCATGGTTGTCGCCGCCGCGCGCGGGCCAGTACATAAGCGAGGACTGTCGTGATCAGTCCCACGGTAACCGCCAGGGCCAGGCTGGTCCCGGCCACCGTCCATAAATCGCGCCCCACCACAAAACGGAAACTGGTCCCGAAGAGTTGTCGGTAATTGTCCAACGTCCAGCTCCCGTCGGGTAGCCCTCTTCTTTTAAAGGAGCGAGCGAGGACAAACAACAGGGGCAGAAAAAAGAAGAGCAGACTACCGGCCAGATAAAAAAGGAAGAGCGCGGTTTTAACCGGATGCTTTCGCGGTTGCAAAGGCGGCAGGGGACTAAATTCGCCACTTTGCCGCTGGACCAGCCGCTGGGTCCACCGTTGTAAAGCGAGGATCCCGGCCAGCAGCAGCATTTGTACCCCGGCCAGCATGGAAGCTTGCGTAAAACGGAGTTTATTATTATATTCGATATAAATCAGCACTTCAAAAGTCTGGTACAGGTAGCCCCCCAGCACCAGGACAACAGTGAAACTGAGAAAGGAATAGAGAAAGACCAGGAGCCCCAGGTAACCGATGGTGGGCACCAAAAGCGGCAGAATCACCCGCCGCCAAGTGGTCAACCGCCCGGCGCCCAAAACAGCCGAGGCCTCCTCCAACTTTGGACTGATCCGTTCCCAGCGCTCCCCCAACATCCGCAGGCAAAAAGCGAAGTTATAGAAGACGTGCGTCAAGACGATCCCTTTATACCCGTACAACCCGGTAAAGACCACCTTACGTCCGGGAAACAGCAGCGCCAGCCAGGTATTGAAGACGCCGTTTTGTCCGTAAAAGACGACCATCGCCAGGACGACCAGGATTCCCGGGAGCATAAAGGGGAGAACCATCACACTCCGGAGGAGTTGTTTCCCCGGAAACGCGTAACGGCCGAAAAAATAGGCCCCGGGAACAGCCAAGACCAGACTGAAACAGGCGCTCCAAAAGGCCTGGCTCACGCTGAAGGCCAAAACCCGCCGGAACTGTCCGGAACGGAGAAAGGCCAGCAGTTCCGGCCAGGCCTGCGGACGCAGGAAGGCCTGGCCGAGCACGGCCAGTACCGGAAGGAAAAAAAGGATGAGCAGGATCAGGGATAAGGGGTTGGTCCGGTTTCTGGCACTGGTCATTCGCTGATCACTTGTTCCCAGGCGGACAACCACCGTTCAAGATTGGCCGCCACCTGGTCGGGCGGGAGATTCAACAGCCGATCGGCCTGGGCGGCCACCCGGAAGCTGGCGGGTAGCTCTACGTCCCTCCGCACCGGGTACATAAACTGACTTTCCGGGATCAGCGCCTGGATTTCGGGGGACAGGATATAATCGACCAGGCGTTGGGCGTTTTGTAAATAGGGTGTCCCCTTCACAATGCCCACCCCTTCGATCTGGGCATAAGCACCGCCGTCCAAAACCAGCGCTTTATAGCGCTCCGTTTCCTCCGCAAGCAGGTGGTAAACGGGACTGGCCCCGTAAGAGACCACCAGCGGCGCCTCGCCACTGGTGAAGATGCCATAGGCTTCATCCCAACCCGGGGTGATCGTGAGCAGATTCGGTTTTAAGGCCCGCCAGAAATCGAGGTAGCCGTCTTCGCCAAAGAGGGCGATGGTGGTCAGGAGAAAGACCTGCCCCGGGGAGGATGTCAGCGGGTTTTCCACTACAATCTTCCCTCTATACTCCGGTTTGAGCAGATCCCGGTGGGAAGTGGGCACCTGTTCCAAACGTTCACTATCGTAGTTGAAGACCACATACCCATAATCGAAGGGGGTCAGGTAAAACGAGGCGTCGAAAATCAGGTCGGAACGGATCCGGTCCGCGGCCTGCGGTTTGTAGGGGGTAAAAATCCCCAACTCTAAAGCTTTGGGCAAATAGTTGTTGTCAAGGCCAATCACCACATCGGCCTGGGGCTTCTCCTTCTCCTGGACCAACTGGGTCAGGAGCGGCCCCGTGTCGGAGAACGACCGGAATTCAACTTGAACACCGTATTCCTTTTGAAAATGGTTGACGATCCGCTCCACCAAGAGCGGGGAGAAACTGGCGTAGGTGTACACGGTCAGCGGCCTTGACGCCCGGCCGAAGCAACCGGTCAAAACAAGTGAAAACACCAGCACTAGCACCAAAAGCAAGTTCCTTCTCTTTAAAACCATCAAAAACTCCTCCTTTTAGGGGATGCCATTATCATGCAGGGCTTAAAGAAAAAATCCCCATAAAAGGGGATCACAAGCTAAACTCCCTACGCCGGCATTACCCGGATCAGGTTCCAAGGGTATAATCTCAGCCCTTTCGAGCACCCCTTTTAATTTACTCCTATCGTACCATATTTTATGCCTTCCGGCAAGAATCTAAAGAAAAAGAAGTGGTTTCCAGGAGCACCACCGCCTGGGCGGCAATCCCTTCCTCCCGGCCGGTAAACCCCAAGCCTTCGGTGGTCGTCGCTTTTACATTGACGGCGTTCTCCGCCAACCCCATAAGGGCCGCCAGCCGCTGCCGGATCGCCCCCCGGTAGGGCGCCAGCTTTGGCTTTTGGGCAATGACGGTCACGTCCAAATTGACCGGTTTCAAACCCGCCGCCGCCAGTCGGGCCATCACTTCGCGTAAAAGCAGCGTGCTGTCGATCCCGGAATAAGCCGGATCGGTATCGGGAAACAGTTCCCCGATGTCGCCAGCCCCGGCGGCCCCCAGCAAGGCATCCATCACCGCATGGATCAAGACATCCGCATCGGAATGGCCGGCCAAACCCACCGGAGCAGGGATCTCTACCCCCCCCAAGACCAGCCGGCGCCCGGCCACCAGACGGTGGACATCAAACCCTTGTCCAACCCGCAGCGCAGGCCTGGGCGGTAACCCCGACGCCGCCGTTTCTACCGTCATCGCCGGGGCCGCTTCCCCCGCCGCCCAGCCCGTTTCTCCCGCCGGCAACAAGGCCGCGGCCGCCGCGATATCCTCCGGAGTGGTGATCTTCAGGTTCCGGTAGGACCCGGGAACAATCCGCACCGGATAGCCGGTCCTCTCCACCAGCGCCGCGTCATCGGTCATTTTGTCCCCAACCGCCTGGGCCTGAACGTAGGCTTGGCGCAGGAGCGGCCAGGAGAAGACCTGGGGCGTCTGGGCCGCCCACAGTGTACTCCGCTCCGGGGTTTGCGTGATCATCCCGTCAGGATCCACCACTTTGATGGTGTCTTTGACCGGAACCCCAACACAAGCCGCCCCGGATTCTTGGGCGACGGTAAGCGCCCGGCGGATCGTATCCGCTTCCACCAAGGGCCGGGCGGCATCATGAATCACCACCAAACGCTGGTTCGGCGGCACCCGCCAACCCGGCCATTGTTCCACGGCCGCCAGGGCGTTGGCGATCGAGTCCTGGCGTTCCGGCCCCCCCGGACAGAAAATGATCTCATGGGAAAAGCCACCCGCCGCCAATTCTGCGGTAAAGGCCGCCCGGTCTTCCGGGGCCACCGGAAGAAAAAAGGCGGCGATCTCCGGGAGCGCCAACGCTTCCATGGTCCGCCGGAGAATAGTCTTCCCCGCTATAGAAAGGAGTAGTTTCTGCCGCTTGGACTCTCCCGATCTCTGCATCCGTTGGCCGGAACCGGCCGCCGGGATAATCGCCACGGCCTGCCATTCGGTCTGCTTGCCCATGGTTCATCACCGACCATCATCAATTCGGTTCTGCTTACTTGAATTACCTACCTTTATTTCCTATATTTCCTACTTTCCTGCTTCGTCCGGCACGTATTCCAACAGATCTCCCGGCTGACAGTTTAACGCGCGACAGATGGCGTTCAAAGTTGATAGGCGAATTGCCTCAATCTTACCCGTGTTTAAACTTGAAAGACTAACCACGGAAATCTGGACCCGGTCCGCCAGCTCATTGAGGGCCATGTTGCGGTCGGCCAGCACCCGATCCATCCTTACAAATATTGCCAAACTTCATCACCATCCCGGCAAATGATTGGGAAAAACCCGTTCTTCAAGAACCCGGCCAGAAGAGAACGGACCAACCCGGGGCACAACTCCAGCCCCATTCTATTAAATAATTACATCTTTGTCAAATTAGCGGTGACCATTAAATAAGAAAATAATAAAAAAGCGGGTCGCCCCGCTGATCCATCTCCACCGGTCGCCAGGGATATCCGCCCGAATCCCTGCGACTTATATTTAAGAAAAGCAATAATTCCATTCCTACGAAAGGGACGAAGCCTTCGCCACCATACCTTCTTTGGGTTTGGCAAAGATCATCCGTCCGGCGGCGGTCTGCAGGACACTGGTGACCGTCACCGTGATCTCTTCGCCAATATACTGACGTCCGCCATCGACCACAATCATCGTGCCGTCCTCCAGATAGGCAATGCCCTGCCCCATTTCTTTCCCGTCTTTGATCACGTGGATCACAACCTCTTCACCGGGAAGGATGATCGGCTTGATGGCATTGGCCAGTTCATTGATGTTTAAGACCTGAACCCCGTACAACTCAGCCACTTTGTTCAGGTTGAAATCGTTGGTGATTACTTTTGCACCCAATACTTTGGCCAGGCGGACAATTTTCGTGTCCACATCGCTTAAATCCTCAAAATCCTGGTCGTAGATGCGAATCGTAATACTGCTGTCTTTCTGCATTTTATTTAAAATATCCAACCCGCGGCGCCCGCGGTTGCGTTTGAGCGAATCGGAGGAATCGGCAATGCGTTGCAGTTCGGCCACGACAAAGCCGGGAACAATAAAGATCCCCTCCATAAATCCGGTCTGGGCCACGTCCATGATCCGCCCGTCAATAATACTGCTGGTATCCAAAACCTTATAAGATGCTTTCCCGGCAGGGAAACGCCCTTTGCCCCCACCTTTTTCGCCCATTTTCGTGTTGGCGCCCAGGAAATTAAGGATCTCATCCTTTTTCCGGTGGGTAAGCCGGCCAATCGTCCCGGTGATCATCAGAATAATCAATAACGCCAAAGTGTTGCCCAGTGGACCGGGCAAGCGGGTAAGGGGCATCACCACCACAAACAAACCAGAGAGCAGGAGGCCGAAAAAGATGCCCAGGCCCTCGATGATCAGTTCCGGAACGGTCCGCTTCTGAAAGCTCTCCTCAATCTTTGACCATAAGGCGGGGATGAGAAACCTCGCCAAAAGATAACCCAAGACCAAACCCGCGAACGCGCAAGCGGAGATAACCAACCAGTGGAGATGGGGAAAGAAGGAATAGACAAAATAATAACCAGCAAAACCGGTGGATAAACCAAACAATACTGTTAAAATCTTGGTAAACAACTTTTGGCACCTCCTTTCTTCTTAATTTATCCAGAAAGTCAAATAATATCCCTCGCCGGGCGGTCTTTTAGAAAAATTATAAAAAACGCCATTAATGAAGGGGAAGCAAAAAAAAAGCCAGTCCTCCTGGCGCTAATTCAGACATTCCTCCACCATTGACTGGACCTGTTCCTCGTCAAGGTCCTCAACCATCGCCAATTCGCTGTAAAGAATGTTTTTGGCGTTCTCCAGCATTTTGCGCTCACCGGTGGAGAGCCCTTTCTCCCGGTCCCGTAAGGACAAGCCGCTGACAACCTCAGCCACATCATAAATATTACCGGACTTGATCTTCTCCATGTTTTCCCGGTAACGTCGATTCCAGTTTGACGACATATCCATCTCTTTATTTCTGAGCACGGCAAGGACTTTCTCCACTTCATCCTTGCTGATGATCTCCCGTAGGCCGACCAGATCCTTGTTGCAAACAGGAATCATTACCTTCATCTCACCGCTGGCGAGCTTGATTATATAATAATCTTCCGGGGTTCCAGATACGTTCCGCTGCTCGATCCCTACGATGACTCCGGCTCCGTGCATCGGGTATACTATCCTGTCGCCAACATTAAACATTAAGCTACCTCCAAAGAAAAGTTTCAACATTAAATAGTATACCACGAAACCGGTCATTATGTCAATTTATACAAAATAATAGATTTTAACAGATCAAATGTATAAAGTCAAGATATTTTTTACACCCAGGCGGGCTTTTCGTTTCCTTATCGTCTCTTTAGATATGGCGGTCCAGCAAGACTTGTTCCCGCAAACGCCGGAGCCCCTCTTTGATCGAACGAGCTCTGACCTCGCCGATCCCTTCCACCTCGTCCAACTCCTCAATCGAAGCCCCCACAATATTCTGAAGGTTCTCGAAGCGCTGGACCAGATTTTCGATGACCGGGACGGGAAGTTTGGGGATCTTTTTTAAGATCCGGTAACCCCGGGGAGTTACCGGCACGTCCAGAGACTGGACCGCGAAGCCCATCTCTTTGGCGACGTTCGCTAAATCCACTAACTCTTCATAACTCCGCCCGAACAGCTCCGTTTGGACCTTCTCCAACTGGTCAAGATTGGGAAGATAATCCTTAAGCACCAGGATTCCTTCTTCCTCCAGATCGTACATCAACTCTTCCAGCTGCATATTGACCAGACGGCCTTCCGTCCCCAGTTCGTAGATGTAGATCTCAATCTCCTTCGCAATCCGCGAGACCATCGCCGTCCGCTGGACAACCGTGGCCACTTCCATAATGGTCACCAGGTCTTCGAACTCCAAGGCGCTTAAATTAACCAGTGCCTGGTCAAGCACACTCTTATATTTTTCCAGGGTTTGTAAGGCTTGGTTCGCTTTCACTAAGATTGTGCTCACATCACGCATGACATGACGCAGGTTACCCTTGAAAAGGGTAATCAAATTGCGCCGCTGGGAGATGGCAATCACCATTTCTCCGGTTTGAATCGCCACCCGTTCCGCCGTACGGTGACGGGAGCCGGTTTCCCGGGTCGGAATGATCGAGTCCGGCGTTAAATGGGTGTTGGCGTAAAGAATACGCTTCGCGTCGCTACTCAGGATGATCGCCCCGTCCATCTTCGCCAGTTCGTAAAGGTTCGCCGGATTTAGCTCCGCGTTAATCTGATAACCCCCGTCCACTACTTGCATCACCTTTTCGCTGTCCCCAACGACGATCAGCGCTCCGGTCCGCGCGCGCAGGATATTTTCCAAACCCTCATAAAGGGCAGTCCCCGGCGCGACCATCTGTAATAATTTTACGATTCCGGAATCATCCCCTGCCACCCTCACACCTCCTCTTTTCGGTCAAAACCACCGGCCATGCGGGAAGATTGCTAAGTCGAGGGGCAACCCCGCGACGTAGATGCCAATTTGTTCGGGGGGCGTCAAAAACTCTGCTTTTGGTAATATGTCCCATAAAAAAACCGATCATACCCTGCTCCCTTAGGCGCAACCGTCCTCGGCGGCCACCGCCCGGCGTGGCGCCGGTCTCCCGGTCAAGCCGAGTCTCCGGTGCCCCCTCTACCCTTTGCTTTCTAGCCGCCTGTGGCGATCTAAGTAAAATCTTCTTAAAATCACCAAAAAATCCTTCCCCGCAGAGAAGGATTTTTTGGTATTTTTCCGGCTTTTTTCTTGCCGTTTACACGAGCGAAGAGGCTTCGGCCGAGGCTTCGTCCCGTTCGAACATGAGCTGGTTATCTTCCGCCGTCACCCGGATCAGGTCCCCGCTGCGGAAACGTCCCCGCAAAATCTCATCGGAGAGCGGATTCTCAACCAGCCTTTGGATGGCCCGGCGCAGCGGCCGGGCGCCAAAGAGCGGATCATAACCTTCCTTGTAAATGACTTCTTTGGCTTCCGCCGTGATCTCCAGCTTGATGCCTTTCTCCTCCAGTTGCTGCCGGAGTGTTTTGAGCATCAGATCGATGATCTGCTCCAGTTCCTCCCGGTGTAAGGGGTGGAAGACGATAATATCGTCAATCCGGTTGAGAAACTCCGGCCGGAAGGTCCGTTTGAGCTCATCCAAGACCCGCTCTTTCATCCTTTCATAATTAACCGTCCGCTCATCGTCCTTGTCGTCGATCTTAAAGCCGATCGGTCCGGAGTGTTCAATCAGGTTGGCGCCCACGTTCGAAGTCATGATCAACACGGTATTTTTGAAGTCAACCGTCCGCCCTTGCGCATCGGTAAGACGACCATCCTCCAGGACCTGCAGTAAGATGTTGAAGACCTCCGGGTGGGCCTTTTCCACCTCATCAAGGAGAATAACGCTGTATGGTTTCCGGCGGATCTTCTCCGTCAACTGTCCGCCTTCATCATAGCCGACATAGCCCGGCGGCGCCCCGACCAGGCGGGAGACGGTATGCCGCTCCATGTATTCGGACATATCCAGCCGCACAAGGGCGTTTTCATCCCCAAAAAGGGCTTCTGCCAGCGCTCTGGCCAGTTCGGTTTTGCCGACCCCAGTCGGCCCCAGGAAAATGAAGGAACCCACCGGCCGTTTCGGATCCTTAAGGCCGGCACGGGCCCGCCGGACCGCCCGGGCGACCGAATTGATCGCTTCGTTTTGGCCGATCACTCGCTGGTGGAGAATCTCTTCCAGCCGCAGGAGACGTTCGCCCTCCCCTTCCTGTAGTTTGGTGACGGGGATCCCGGTCCAACTGGCCACCACTTCGGCGACTTCTTCTTCGGTCACGTTCGGTTCCAAACGGCTTTGCCGGTTTTTCCAGTCGTTCTGGTCCGCCGCCAACTGGGCCCGGAGTTTCTGCTCCTCATCCCGCAGACTGGCGGCTTTTTCAAACTCCTCATTACGGATCGCCGCTTCCTTCTCCTTTTGCACTTGCTCAATTTTGTCTTCCAAATCCTTCAAATTGGGCGGTGTTACCGTGGTTTTTAGCCGCACTTTGGAAGAGGCTTCATCAATCAGGTCAATCGCTTTATCCGGCAGGAAACGGTCGGAGATAAAGCGGTCGGAAAGGTCAACCGCCGCCCGGATCGCTTCATCGGTGATCTTCACCCGGTGGTGCGCCTCATAGCGGTCCCTCAGGCCTTCCAGGATCTGGACTGTTTCTTCCCGGGTCGGTTCGCCGACGATAATCGGCTGAAACCGCCGTTCCAAAGCAGCATCCTTCTCGACATGCTTGCGGTATTCGTCCAGGGTGGTCGCGCCGACACATTGCAGTTCGCCCCGGGCCAGCGCCGGTTTGAGGATATTGGCCGCGTCAATGGCCCCTTCCGCCGCACCCGCCCCGACCAGGGTATGTAATTCATCAATGAAAAGAATAACATCGCCGGCACTTCTAATCTCTTCCAATACTTTCTTCATCCGTTCCTCGAACTCGCCCCGGTACTTGGAGCCGGCCACCATCGACCCCAGATCAAGGGTGACCACCCGTTTGTTCTTCAAAACCTCCGGTACGTCGCCCGCCACGATCTGCTGGGCCAGCCCTTCTACAATTGCGGTTTTGCCCACTCCCGGTTCCCCGATTAAAACGGGGTTGTTCTTCGTCCGCCGGGAGAGCACCTGGATGACCCGTTCAATCTCCTTCTCCCGGCCAATCACCGGATCCAATTTGCCGACTTTGGCCAGTTCGTTCAGATCCCGCCCGAATTGGTTCAAGGTCTGGGTTTTACTGGGGCCGCCGCCTTTAACGCCGGGAAGGGGACCGACGTTACCTCCCAGCAGGCTAAAGACCTGTTTACGAGCGGTTTCTAAATCGACCCCCAGGTTCTTCAGCACCTGGGCGGCCACCCCTTCACCCTCGCGGATTAACCCTAAAAGAATATGTTCCGTCCCGACATAATTGTGGCCCATCTGCCGGCTTTCATCCCAAGCCAACTCCAGAACGCGTTTGGCCCGCGGCGTGAAGGGAACTTCGCCAAAGACCATCTCTTCCCCCACGCCGATAATCTTCTCCACTTCATTCCGGACTTTATTGAGATCGACCCCCAATAATTCCAAAGCTTTCGCGGCAACACCGTCCTCCTCCCGGACGAGACCGAGCAGGAGATGTTCGGTGCCGATCACATTATGCCTTAACCTGGCCGCTTCCTTTTGGGCATGAAGCACAACCCGCCGCGCCCGTTCCGTAAACCTTTCAAACATCGCTCTTCACCTCTCTTTGGCTTCCTAGTTATTATCACCGTTTTATTTTTAAATGTTTCCGGATGGTTTCCGCCCGGTAATAGTCCCGTTCGTGCGGGGCAAGGTCTTTACCCACCAGCTGTTGAATGATGGCCGGACGGATGAGAAAAAATAACTCGTTGATCTGCTCAACGTTCACCTCGGGGATGAGCCCTAAATTAACACCCAATAACACATTATCCCAGAGCCGGAAGGCTTCTTCCGAAGAGATTAAGCGCGCTTCGCTCAAGAGCCCATAGGCCCGGTACACCCGGTCTTCCAGTTGCAAGCGGGATTCTTTGGCCAGGAGCGTTTCACGGGCGGAACGTTCTTGGTCGATCACCTGTTTGGTCACAGAGATGATCTTCCCGATAATTTCGTCCTCCGTCAATCCCAAGGTGACCTGGTTCGAAATCTGGTACAAATTGCCCGTCGCTTCAGTCCCCTCGCCATAGATCCCCCGAACGCTAAATCCGACGTGGGGAAGGACGGAAAGAACCTTCTTGACCTGGTCTACCAGATGGAGGGCCGGCAGGTGCAGCATCACCGAAGCCCGCAGGCCGGTCCCGACGTTCGTCGGGCAGGTGGTTAGATAACCCGTCTTCTCGTCAAAGGCGTAATCCAGTTCTGCCTCCAACCCGTCATCGATTTGATTGGCCGCCGCCCAAGCTTCCTGGAGCGCCAGCCCGGGGAGGATACTTTGGATCCGGATATGGTCCTCCTCATTCAGCATAATGGCGACGGTTTGTTCCGGATTAACCATTACCCCGCGGTGGGACGGGTTTTTCAACAGATCCGGACTGATTAAGTACTGTTCAATCAGGAGCAGCCGTTCCCCCTGGGCCATTCCGTCCAGACGTTTTAGAGTAAAACCGGTCTTGCGCAGAGCGTTATCTACCTTTGCAATCACCGCCTCCAGGTCCCTTTCATCAGCCTGGTGCGGGAAGGAATACCCTTGTAAATTGCGGGCTAAACGGATCCGGCTGCTGATGACCACGTCACCTTCG
>JAAYMP010000250.1 GCA_012521315.1 Bacillota bacterium | reverse complement strand
TGAATATTCCTTCGTAACTCCATCAAGTGCAAGTTTATTGAAAGTAATAGAACTCCTATGCACTAATATTGATGAGGAAACATGGAGACAAGATGAAATTATAGGTTGGATTTATCAATATTTTAACTCCATAGAAAAAAGCGAGATCTTTACAAGACAGAATCAAAAAGACTTTTTCATCAGCGTAGATGAAGTTCCAGCAACAACTCAAATATTTACTCCAGATTGGGTTGTGAATTGGATAATAGATAATTCTCTTAATAAAGTATATAGTGAAATGAAGAATGGATTAAGGGGTAAAAAAAATGTTGAAGACATTAAACTTATAGATCCTTGTTGTGGGAGTGGACACTTTTTAGTAAGAGCATACGATGTATTTTATGAGATGTATGTAGAAGAAGGAAAATATACAAAAGGAGAAATACCCTATAAAATATTAGAAAACAATATTCATGGTATAGATATAGATTTAAGAGCAGTTCAATTAACAGGGCTAATATTATTCATAAAAACTAAGACTTATCTAAAAGAAAATGGTTATGACACAAATACTCAAGGCAAACTTTCTGTTAATTTGGTATGTGCTGATGCTATTTTATTAAACGGACGTAGATTAGAAGATTTGAAAGAAAAACACAAGGACAATAAAACAATATTAAAAATGATAGAAATTATTTATGAAGAATTTGAAGATGTAAGGCTTAAAGGGAGCCTTATTCAACCGGAAAAGAAATTATTTCCATTATTTGAGGAATTTAAGAATAGAATTGCAAGGAAAGAATTAAGCAAAGCAAAAAGAACAAAGAAGAAGCAAACTAAAGGTCAAGAAAATCTACTAGAAGACCAAGCCATTTCTTTTGACGAGTATAAATCTCAGAGAGACTTTACCAAGGAAGAAAGAGAACTTATGGACAGTTTGAATGCCATTTATAGTGAGGCAATTAAAGCCAATGATATATCAAGACAGTTATTTGCTACGGAGGCTAGAAAATCAATCAAACTTGTAAATATATTCATGCAAAAAACAGGTTATGATGTAGTTGTTACTAACCCTCCGTATATGGGGATTGGAAATATGGATATAAAGTTAAAGAACTTTATAATAAGTAATTATAAGGCAGGCAGTGAAGATTTGTATTCGGCATTTATAATGAGATGTGAAGAATTTTTGAATGAAAATGGAATATTAGGGATGATTGTTCAACATGGATTTATGTTTACTTCTAAATACACAGAACTACGAGAAAGTATATTAAAGAACAATCAGATCGAAAAGGTTGTTCACTTAGGAACAGGAATATTTGAAGAATTGACTGGTGAAAAGGTAAATAGTGTCATGTTTACACTAAATAAAACAAAGCAATACAATAAAAAATCTGAATTTGTAGATATAAGTAATTGCAATAATAGATCGGAGTATCCTAATATAACGAATGGAGTAAAAAGATATTTAATAAATCAAGATAAATTTCAGATTATAAAAGGATCACCCTTTACTTATAAATTATCTGAAAATATATTAAATTATTTTTTAGATTCGAATTTCAAGGATTATGCCCATGTACAACGTGGCTTGAGCACTTATAATAACGATAAATATATTAGGTTTTATTGGGAAATTAGTAATCAAGAAAGATGGAAATGGATTGATAAAACTTCTGGCAACGAGAGATATGTGTCCATAGATAATGTAGTTGTTGATTTTTCCTCAGCAGCAGTAGAATTTTATAAAAGCAGAGGAGGATTTACAGGCAGTAACTATTACTTTA
>JAAYMP010000087.1 GCA_012521315.1 Bacillota bacterium | reverse complement strand
GGGAAAATCCACCTATATGCGGCAGGTGGCTTTGATCGTCCTCATGGCGCAGATTGGTTCCTTTGTTCCCGCCAGCTACGCCCGGATCGGTTTGGTGGACCGGATCTTTACACGGGTGGGGGCCGCCGATCACCTGGCCGGCGGGCAGAGCACCTTTATGGTGGAGATGAGCGAACTGGCGAACATCCTGCACCATGCCACCGCGGAAAGTCTCCTGATCCTGGACGAAATCGGCCGGGGGACCAGTACTTTTGACGGGTTGAGCATCGCCTGGGGGGTTCTGGAGTACCTTTGGAATCCACAGCGGATCGGGGCGCGCACCCTTTTCGCCACCCATTATCACGAGTTGACCGCTTTAGCCGAACGGCTGGACGGGGTGGAGAACCAGAACGTGGCGGTGGCGAAGGAAGGCGACGGGGTGATCTTTCTCCACAAGATCTTGCCCGGGGCGAGTGACCGGAGTTACGGGATTGAAGTGGCGCGCCTGGCCGGGGTCCCGGAAGTGGTTTTGGCGCGGGCGGCGGAGATCTTGGCCGAACTCGAAGCAAAAGGGTTAAAGGAACGGTCACAAACCGTGACCCTTCCGGCCGAACCAAGGCAATTGACGCTTTTTGCCGCCGACGAAGCCCATATCTACGATGAGCTCCGTCAACTTGATTTGTACAATCTTTCGCCGCTGGAGGCGCTTAAACTACTCTTTGCGTGGCAGCAGCGGCTGACCCAGAAGAAAGAAACCTGAACCTGGAAAGAAGCCTGAGACAGAAGAGGGAGTAAAGATGGGGAAGATTATTCGCCTTGATGAAGTGACTATCAACCAAATCGCCGCCGGCGAAGTGGTGGAAAGGGCGTCCTCCGTCGTTAAGGAACTGGTGGAGAACGCGATCGATGCCGGGGCGAAGAAGATTGAGATCTATTTGACCAACGGCGGCCGGCAGAAGATCCAGGTCGTGGATGACGGGTCGGGGATGGACCGGGAAGATGCCCTGCTGGCGGTGGAACGCCACGCGACCAGTAAAATCAAGAAGTTTGAAGATTTGCAGCGCAGCGGCTCCCTGGGGTTTCGCGGGGAGGCGCTGGCCAGTATCGCCGCGGTCTCCCGGCTGACTTTGCAGACGGCGGTTGATCCGGCGGTCCCGGGGACAAGGGTGCGGGTGGAAGGCGGAGTGGTCCAGGCGGTGGAACCGGTCGGGGCCCCGCGGGGGACCAATATCAGTGTGGAGAATCTTTTTTTCAACACCCCGGCCCGGTTAAAGTTTATGCGCAGTATTCCGTCGGAAGTGGCGCAGGTGAAAGAGATGGTCACCGGTATGGCTCTTGGTTATCCGGACGTCTCCTTCCGCCTGCTCCATCACGAGATGAAGCTGGTCCATACGCTGGGGACGGGCGATTACCAACAAACCTTGGCCCAGATCTTCAGCCCCAACATTTGTCAAGAACTTTTCCCGGTGGAGGGCCGTTACGGGCCGCTCCGGATCACCGGGTTTTTGGGCCGGCCGAATATCGCCCGGGGGAACCGGGGGCAACAGTATTTCTTTTTAAATCGCCGGTTTTTCCGTTCCCGTTTGGTGGCGACCGCCGCCGAACGCGCCTACGATACCTTGTTGCCGGTGGCCCGTTTCCCCTTTTTATTACTTAATCTGGAGTTGCCGCCGGAACTGGTGGACATCAATGTCCACCCCACAAAGATGGAGGTTAAATTCCGGGAAGAAAACGAGGTTTTCCGTGGCATCCTCCAGATTATCCGCGCGGCTTTGGTGACGAATGTCACCGGTACCCCGTGGCGGCCGCAGTACAAACCGGTCAAGGGCGCCAACCCACCGCCGTCGACCCTGCCCTCCGGGTTGTTTGCCGCCAAGGGGGAGGAAGCGGCCGCCAAGGGTGAGCGCATGCCAGCTGCCGATTTGGTCGTGACCGCCCGGGAGAGCGCCGTGCCCTTTGCGCCGCCGCCAATGGCGGCGCCGCCGGACGCCGCGCCTTTGCCTGAAGCGGGGACTTCGGCGCCGACTGCCGCTGTACCTTTGGCCGGACTGGGGCCCGCGGCGCCGGGCACCGCGCCGGTGGAGGAGAGCCTGCGGGTCTTTTCCCTTTTTGACACCTATCTCTTGTGGGAGGATTACGACGCTTTAGTGCTGGTGGATCAGCATGCGGCCCACGAGCGCATCCTTTATGACCGCCTGCGTTCGGGTTCCCAGGTGAAGATGCAGTATTTTTTGGCCCCGCTCACCGTTGAGCTGACCCCGGCCCAAAGGCAAACGATTGAGGAAGAAGGGGATCTCCTCCGCGGGCTGGGGTGGGACTTCGAACCCTTCGGCGGGGAAGCCCTCATTCTCCGCGCGGGGCCCCAGGACTTTTCGGTGGCGGAAGTGGAGGACCTGTTCCTTAGCCTCCTTAATGAACTGGGCGCCGGTGGGGAGGCGCGGCAAGTTGACCCGCAGGAGCGTCTGATCAGGTTAATGGCTT
>JAAYMP010000243.1 GCA_012521315.1 Bacillota bacterium | reverse complement strand
AGCCATGTATCCTGTCGGGATCACCGTCCAGTTAAGTGATGGACGGAAGGGAGTTGTTTCCCGGCAAAATCCGGGAGTGAGCGACCGGCCTGTAGTAAGGGTATTTGAAGATAACGGAAGGCCAGTTGCTCCGTACGAAGTAGATTTAATCAAAAAATTGTCTGTTGTCATTACGAACTGTGAAATGGAATATAAGAAATCCCCTTATAAGTAAAAAGATTGTGGCCTACTTCCCCCTTTGCGCGCATAAAAATACGGGTAGAGGGGGGATTTTTTTGCCATTTTTCCGGAGACGGGCCCGGTTTTTCAGGCCAAGAAGAAAAACAGGCCCTTTGCCATTAAAATATGTGCTTCTCCTAACATTTATTTTTTTTGCTATTTCCACAATGGCCGGACTTTGGATTGTAAATAAGAGCTTAAAGCCGGCTTTGCTTGCTTATGCTGAGTCCCAAACGATGCAAATTGCTTCATTCGTTATAAATAGAGCCGTAATGGAGACAAAGGTAGAAGATATTAATAATGTTATTACAGTGGATCCGGAAACGTCCTTGACAAGATTTGATACGGAAAAAATTTATGAAAAGCTCGGTGAAACGACGGAAACGGTTATCACTTATTTGCGGAAAATGGAAAATGGAACTTTGCCAGAATTGGATTCTTTAACCGATTTTGATATCGACCTGGAAAAGTCAGGGAAAGGGAAAGGGGTCGTTTATTCCATCCCGATCGGGCAAGCGACAAATAATGTCATTCTCGGGAGCATGGGGCCGAAAATCCCTGTTCGTTTCCATTTGATCGGAGATTTGGAGCCCGATATTGAAACAAATTTTAAAGAAGCGGGGATCAATAATGTTTTTATGGAAGTAAATATTGTATTAAAAGTAAATGTGCAAGTGATTATCCCCTTTGCAACAGAGACGGCCCAATTGGAACAGCGCATTCCGATTGCGATGGGGATGATAAGAGGAGATGTTCCGCGGTTTTATAATAGAAGCGGTTCAGGAGTGCAGCCTTCCATTTTATTGCCTGTAGACGAATAGGCGAAAGTTTGATATAGTAGAAAAGTAACAATCGAATAACCTTATCATTCGAGATGAGGTAGAGGTGCAAAATTTAAGAGTAGGCTATGGGAGGATGACAACGAAGAACATAGCAGAAAGGAAATTTTGCCGAAGCGATATAATACGTCAATGTTATATTGCTGGGGCTGCATTGAAGAAGTGCAGCACTGTCATTGCAGCAAGAACGACTCTGCAATGGAGAGCTACAGATCGCGATGGAGAAACTGATTACTGAAATAAAGAGTAATGGATGAGTTTTTCTATCCATTGCTCTTTTTTATTTTCTTCTCCCTCGTAAAAACAGGATGCAACAGGAGGAAACGGAGAAATGGAGAACACGGTTTTTTCGCTATTGCCGCCGGTAGTGGCGATCGTATTGGCGATAGCTACACGGAGAGTGCTGCTGTCTCTTGGATTGGGAATTTTAACAGCAGCTGTTTTGCTCGCTGAGTTCCAATTTGTCAAAACAATCCAAATTATTCTTGAAACGATTAAGAATGTTTTTGTTTCTGGCGGCGGGCTGAACACTTGGAATGTATATATTTTGCTTTTCCTATTCGTCCTTGGGATCATCACCGCTTTTATAACGATATCGGGCGGAAGCCGGGCTTTCGGCGAATGGGCGATGAAACGGGTGAAGACGAGGGCTGGGGCCCAGCTTGTCACTGGAATTTTAGGGCTTCTCATTTTTATTGATGATTATTTCAATGCCCTTGCTGTTGGACAAGTGTCAAGGCCGATCACTGACCGGAAAAAAGTGTCCCGGGCAAAGCTTGCCTATTTAATTGACTCGACTTCGGCCCCGATTTGCGTTCTCTCGCCTGTGTCCAGTTGGGGCGCCTATATTATTTCCATTCTCGGTGCCATTATTGCCAGCCATCAAATAGAAGGCATGTCCGCTATTTCCATGTTTGTGCAAATGATTCCGATGAATTTTTATGCAATTGCTGCGATTATTTTTGTATTTATGGTTATTTCTAAAAATATTAATTACGGCCCTATGAAAAAGCATGAGGAGCGGGCTGCAACAACAGGGGTTTTATTAGATCCTTTAAAGGCAGCCCCTGGTGAATTGAAAGAAGATTTGCCGGTGAGTTCCAAAGGGAAAGTGGGCGACTTAGTCTGGCCGATCGTTGTCCTTTTTGCAGGAACGATCACTGCCATGTTTATAACCGGCTATTCTGCATCT
>JAAYMP010000086.1 GCA_012521315.1 Bacillota bacterium | reverse complement strand
GATCACCAAAACCAGAAGAAGGAGTAAGAGAAGCATCCCTCCGGCAAAGATCAGGCGCTTGCGTTTATCCATACTTTCCCAAATTTGGCGTATTTGTTGAATTAACTCACCCATTATCCTTCACATTTCTCCTATCCGTTAAATAGGCATCCGCATAATCTCTTGATACGCCTCAACAACTTTGTTGCGAATTTCCACCGTAAGCTCAAGGGCAAGGGCGGCCTTTTCCGCCGCGATCGTCGCCTCGTGAATATTTTCCAAAGTACCGGCCGCCAATTTCCGATCTATCTCTTCCGCTTCCAGTTGAAGCTTGTTTACTTCATTAATAAATCCCTTCAGCAACTCCTGAAAATCCTCTTTTCCTTCGGCTTTCTTTTGCCCATTGCTTGTTTCCGGTTTTAAAGTCAATTTAATGTTTTCGCCAATCCTCACGTCTTCACCTCCTAAATAAGAATAATTTACCAAAAAAAAGAGAAAATACCCACGGTTGAAGTATGGGTATGAAATTGCCAATCCGTTGGCACTCACACACCTGGTCTTTCCCTCCGTGGGTTATAATTCGGATCCCCGCTCTATGTTATCACTAGCTTCTCCCGATACTAAGCGCGGCTTTAAACACCTCTTTTGACAGGTTAAAAGCGGTTACATTCGCTTCGTACGCCCGCCCCGCTTCCATCAGGTTAACCATCTCGTTGACGATGTTGACATTCGGATACAAAACATAACCATCGGCATTGGCGTCGGGGTGGGTTGGATCGTAAACCGAACGGAATGGGGATTGGTCATCAGAAATGGCCACCACCTTGACCCCGCTGAGGCCGTGCTTCCCTTCCGCCGTCCGCAAGTTTTCCGCAAAAACCGGAACCTTCCGCCGGTACGGCCCCCCTTCCGGAGTACGGGTGGTATTGGCATTGGCGATGTTGGCCGAGATTAAATCCAAACGTAACCGCTGCGCCCCCAAGGCGGAAGCATTAACATCCATCGCTTGGAACATTCTCATCCGTTAACTCCTCCTCCCGATCGCCGTCCGCAACCGGCGAAACTGGCTGTTCAACTCCTGCGTCAAGCTCTGAATATACATGGTGTTTTGCGTCGCCGTAACCATCTCGACTTCCAGATCGACCCCGTTTTGGTCCACCCGGACGACCCCCCAGTCCGTACCGGCAAACAGGCTTTGGTGGGTGGAACCGGCCATATGTCGAGGATGGGTCCGCCGCAACGGAAGCCGGTTTTTCTTCTCCTGCAAAACCTGGGCAAAGTCCAGATCACGCCGGCGGTAATTGGGCGTATCCGCATTGGCGATATTGTGGTTGAGGAGCTTTTGCCGCTCCGTCGCCCAAGACAAAACAGAAGTCAGTTGTCCAATCGTCTTGTTGGTAACCAACCGCCACACCCTTCCTGCACAGTCTTCCGGCTATTCTCTACATGATTTATCGGAAGTTTTTGCCTAAAGTTTAGGCTTATTTCCTGATTTTACTATGGAATTCTTCCGCCGGGCCGCGCACAAATATGGCCAATAAAAGCTTTTTCCTTTATTTCAATTTGGTTAACTATATTCTAAGATAAAAAAAACTGTTGAAAAAGTCAACAGTTTTTGGCTTATTTATTGGTGCAAACCCAGCAACAGGTAAACATTTTATTTTTCTACATTTTACTCCGCTTGTTCAACTCTTCAAGGAAATAGGGGTTGTTCACTTTCATGTAGGTCCCTTTCATCCCCAGGGAACGGGACTCAACCACCCCGGCGCTCTCCAGTTTGCGCATGGCATTGACGATCACCGACCGGGTAATCCCGATCCGGTCCGCAATCTTACTGGCAACCAGGAATCCTTCTTCCCCGCCCAACTCCTTAAAGACGTTCACCATCGCCTCCAACTCCGAATAGGAGAGGGAATCGAGGGCGATCTTGACATTGGTCTTCAACTGCAGATCGGCATCGGCTTGCCCCGCACTCCTGACTTTGAGCAAAACCCCGACTACCAGGGCCGCCATCTCCGCCAACATCAGTTCGTTCTCTTTAAACCTTTCCTTTCTGGTCAGGATCAGGTTCCCGACCCGTTCCCCCTCAAACTGGAGCGGGTAGACGGTCATCATGACGTCTTGGGGGTAACAGTTTTCCTCACTGAAGAGGCACACTTCCAATGGAAGGTCGATGGCCGGTTGGAAGATAAAGGCTAACCTCTGTTGAAACTGGGGATTTAACTTGGTTGGTTTAAGCTGCTTGGTGCAATCTTCCCCTTTTCCACAGTGGAAGGCAACGATCTCCCCCCCGTTGTCCACCATGTAAACATTACTCTGCAGGATCTCACTCAAACTCCGCGCTGCCGTGGTCAAATCTTCGGTTGCTTCTTTCTTCTCGACCAGCGCTCTCATCCGGCGAATGTCTTCCAGTTTTCCCATTTCCGACTCTCCTTCATGTTAATTTACAAAATATAGCGGCTTAAATCGGTTGTCTTTAAAATTGGGTCCAGCCGTTCACGGACGAATTTTTCATCAATCCGGACCGTTTGGCCTCTGTACTCAAAAGCCCGGAAAGAAATCTCCTCTAAGACCTGTTCCAGAATGGTGTATAACCGGCGCGCCCCGATGTTTTCGTTCTCCTTGTTCAGCCGGTAAGCAAGCTCGGCCATGGCCTTGATGGCTTCCTTGGTAAATTCCAGGTGTAAACCCTCGCTTTCCAGAAGCGCTTTTTCTTGCCGCAAAAGCGCGTTCTCCGGTTCAACCAGAATCCGTTCAAAGTCCTCGACCGTCAGCGACTCCAGTTCGACCCGGATGGGAAAACGCCCTTGAAACTCGGGAATCAGTTCGGAAGGCTTACTGACGTGAAACGCCCCGGCCGCGATGAAGAGAATATAGTCGGTCTTCACCGGACCGTATTTAGTCCAAACGGTCGTCCCCTCCACAATGGGGAGAATATCCCGTTGTACCCCTTCCCGTGAAACGTCGGGTCCGTTTTCGCTATACCCGCCGACGATCTTGTCGATCTCGTCAAGAAAGACGATCCCCGACTCTTCCACGCGGGTGATGGCTTCCCGGTAGACGTCATCCCAGTCAATGAGCTTTTCGGTCTCCTGCTGGATCAGGATCTCCCGGGCTTCGGCTACGGTCACCTGGCGCAGGCTCATTTTCTTCGGCAGCATCGCTGAGAAAAACTCTTGGAGCCCTTGGCCAATTTCATCCAAACCGCCAATTCCGACCATGCCGGAGGGGACCGGCGGGGTTTCGGCGACCTCAATCTGCACCATCTCCGCTTCCAGATCGCCCCGGCGGTAGCGTTCGCGCAGGGTCTCGAGTTTTATCTGCTCTTCCTGGTCAGGAACGGATTGGGTCTTTTCGGGGGCAAAAACCCCGAAGAGATCGAAAGGACTTTTGGCTTCTTTGGGCCGTTCCAGTCCGGCCAGGATCCGTAATAATCGGCGTTCCGCATTTTCCCGTGCTTTTTCCCGCAAAGCAGCGGTTTTTTCCTCCTTGACCATCCGGACGGCGATCTCGGTTAAATCTTTAATGATCGACTCCACGTCCCGCCCGACATAGCCAACCTCCGTAAACTTCGTCGCTTCCACTTTAAGGAAGGGCGCATTGACCAACCGGGCGAGGCGCCGGGCAATCTCCGTCTTTCCCACCCCAGTCGGACCAATCATCAGAATATTTTTCGGTCGGATCTCATCCCGAAGTTCCGGGGGGAGATTCCGCCGCCGCTGCCGGTTACGGAGGGCGATCGCCACCGCTTTTTTCGCCCGGTGCTGGCCGACAATGTAGCGGTCAAGTTCGGCGACGATTTGTTGTGGCGTTAGGTTGTTCATTCGATCCCTCCAAGTTCTTCAAGGCAGATCCGGTCGTTGGTGTAAATGCAGAGCCCGGCCGCGATCTTCATCGCTTCGACGGCTATCTCGCCCACCGCCAAAGCGGAATGGGCCTTTAACGCACGGGCTGCGGCCAGGGCGTAAGGCCCGCCCGAACCAATGGCCGCCATCCCGTCATCGGGCTCGATCACCTCACCGGAACCACTAATCAGTAAGAGGTTTTTCGTGTCGGCCACCAACAACAAGGCTTCCAACTGGCGCAGACGCCGGTCGGTCCGCCATTCTTTCGCCGTTTCCACCGCCGCCCGCAGCAATTGCCCATCATAGGCTTCCAGTTGGCTTTCGAAGAGCGTAAAAAGGGTAAACGCATCGGCTACGGCGCCGGCAAAGCCGGCCAGGACTCGATCCTGGTACAGACGGCGGATCTTCTTCGCCCCGTGCTTAACTACTGTCTCGCCCAAGGTGACCTGACCGTCGGCGGCCATCGCGACCCTTTTCCCGTCGTGAACAGCTAGAACCGTTGTGCCTTTAAACATTCTTCCCCCCCCTTGCCCCCGACTTAATCTGCGGCGTAATTTTTTTGGCAGTGAATTGTGGAAATCCGGAAAGAGTGACCCTTCCCTTAATAGTCTGACTTTTTAAAAGGCCAAGCATACATCCGAACTCCACCCCAGGCATGCCCCATCCTTACGCCCGGGGATGAGCTTTGTTATAGGCCTTTTTCACCTGTTCGCGGCTGAGATGGGTATAAATCTGGGTGGTCGAAATATTGACGTGGCCCAAAAGCTCCTGAACGGACCGGAGGTCGGCCCCGCCCTCCAACAGGTGGGTGGCAAAGGAGTGTCTTAACGTATGCGGGCTCACCTTCTTTTCCAGCGCCGCCCGGCGCACGTAACTATCAAGCAACCGCCGGACGCTCCGGGCGGAAAGCCGGGTTCCGTCTTTATTCAAAAAAACCGCCCGCTCACCGGGGGCTGAACCCTGCGCCAAATAGAAAGGCCGTCCTTTTCGCAGGTAGTCCGCCAGGGCTTTACACCCTTGCTTTCCTAAAAAGGTCAGCCTTTCTTTCGCTCCTTTCCCGTAGACCCGAAGGTAACCGCGGTCCAGATCAAGGTCGCCCAGATTGAGCCCGGTCAACTCACTGACCCGGATCCCCGCTCCGTAGAGGACCTCCAGGATCGCCCGGTCGCGCAGCCCCTTGGGTGTTGTATCTTCAAACCGTAAGAGCTCGTCGATCTCACGTATATACAAAAAACCCGGCAATTTCTTCGGGCACTTGGGCGTTCGCAAATTATGGAGGGGATTTTGCTCGACCACACCCTGTAAAGTCAGGTACTTAAAGAACGAACGCAAAGCGGCGATCTTCCGTGCGATGGTGGTACGGGCCAGGCCAAGCCCGGTCAGGTAGGCCAGATAGGCCCGGATCTCGTTCACCCCCACCTGCGTCCAGGCGCTGAGGTGCTTTCCACGGATAAACTCAACAAACTGGGACAGATCAATGCGGTAGTTGAGCATAGTATAGGCCGAGTAATTTTTTAGTTTGATATAATTAAGATAATTTTTCAGACAATTCTCCAGAAACAGAAGAGCTCACCTCACTACCATATTTACAATAATAGCACAATAAGGGCGATTTTACAAACAATTTCCTTGCCGAATTTTTGCTTTTTCAATAGATTATTCCGTTATTTGTCCCTCTTTTCGGAGATAGTTTTCGAGCGTATTCAAGGCCCGTTCGGCAAGGGCACGGTTTTTCCTCAATTTATCTTTGATTTTCACGTCTAATGGCGGAAATAATCCGAAATTAATGCTCATCGGCTGAAAATGTCGAATTTCTGTACTGATAAGATGGTGGAAAAGGGCCCCGACCGCCGTTTCGCGCGGGAAAACAAGGGGTGCTTTTCCCTCTAAGAAGCGGACAATGTTCTTCCCCGCCACCAAACCGGCGGCGATCGACTCCACGTAACCCTCAACCCCGATGAGCTGGCCCGCAAAAAAGAGGGGCCACCCCCCTTTCCACTGCAACGAGGCCGTAAGCAGCTGGGGCGTGTTGATAAAGGAGTTCCGGTGCATCACCCCGTACCGGACAAACTCGGCCTCGGCCAAACCGGGGATCAGCCGGAAAACCCGCCGCTGTTCCCCCCAGCGCAGATTGGTTTGGAAACCGACCATATTGTAGAGGGTTTTCTCCCGGTTCTCCGGGCGGAGTTGCACCACGGCATACGGACGGCGCCCGGTGGCCGGGTCGATTAAACCAACCGGTTTCAGCGGACCAAAGCGCAGCGTATCCTTCCCCCGGGCGGCCAGCACCTCCACGGGCATGCACCCTTCAAAGTAGCGTCGATCCTCCTCTCCCAGGTGGGATTGGTGGACCTCGGCCGCGGTCAAATTCTCCCAAAACCGGGTGTATTCTTCTTCGTTCATGGGACAGTTTAAATACTCCGCCTCGCCCCGGTCGTAGCGGGAAGCGGCAAAGATGCGCGTAAAGTCGAGGGACTCCCGGGTCACAATCGGGGCCACCGCATCAAAAAAGGAGAAATACTCTTCGCCAAAGAGTTCTTGCAGCCAAGCGGCGAGGGACGGGGAGGTCAGGGGTCCGGTGGCGACGACCGCCGGCTGGTCGGCGGGGACCGCGGAGATTTCCGTCCGGACCACCGTGATCCGGGGGTGTTCTTCAAGACGGGCGG
>JAAYMP010000085.1 GCA_012521315.1 Bacillota bacterium | reverse complement strand
GCTTGGTAACCGAATTAAACCGGGAGACCAGCCAGCGGTCGATCTCTTCCCGTTCGGCCACTGGGATGTCATAGTTTTCCGGATCGGCCCCGTCGATATTGGCATAGAGGGTAAAGAAGGCGTAGACGTTCAACAAGGTCCCGAAGAACCGGGCGGCGATCTCCTTTAACCCCTCCTCGTCAAAGCGCGTCGGCATCCAGGGCGGCGAAACCGCCAGCAGGTACCAACGGGTGGCGTCGGCCCCGTATTTGTCGAACAGACTCCAGGGTTCAACGGTGTTCCCCCGGGACTTGGACATTTTTTGTCCGTTTTTATCCAAAACCAGGTCGTTCACGACCACACTCTTGTAGGCCGGCTGGTCAAAGAGGAAAGTGGAGATGGAAAGGAGCGAGTAAAACCAACCCCGCGTCTGGTCGATCCCTTCACAGATAAAGTCGGCCGGAAACAGCTTGTCAAAATCATCCTTGTGCTCGAAGGGGTAATGCCACTGGGCATAGGGCATCGAACCCGAATCGAACCAGCAGTCGATGACCTCCGGAGTGCGGGTCATCCGCCCGCCGCATTCGCACTTCAGGTGCACCTCATCGATGTAGGGACGGTGGAGGTCCAGCTTCGCCACGTCCACCGGTTCCAGGGCCTGCGCGGCCAGTTCCTGCCGGGAGCCGATGGAAGTCAGCCGCCCGCAGCTCTCACAGCGCCAAATATTCAAGGGTGTCCCCCAGTAACGGTCCCGCGAGAGAGACCAGTCGATCACGTTCTCCAGCCAGTTGCCGAAACGGCCTTTCCCCACGTGCTCCGGATACCATTTGATCTTCTGATTGTTGGCCACCAACCGGTCTTTATACTTCGTCACCGCAATATACCAGGATTTACGGGCGTAGTAGAGGAGGGGCATATCACACCGCCAGCAGTAGGGGTAGGAGTGGGTGATCCGCTCCTTCTTAAAGAGTTTTCCCTCGGCCTTCAAATGGTCGGTGATCGCCTCGTCGGCGTCGCGGACAAAACGGCCTGCCCAGAGTGGGACTTCGGCGGTAAATTTACCCTCCTTATCCACCGGTTGCAGAACCGGCAGGTTATGCTTGCGCCCCAATTGGTAGTCGTCTTCGCCAAAGGCCGGAGCAATGTGGACGATGCCGGTCCCGTCCTCGGTGGAGACAAAGTCGGCGCCGTACACGCGGAAGGCCGGATCGCCCGCCTTCAGGAAGGGGAGGAGTTGCTCATACTCGGTCCCCAGCAGATCTTCGCCCTTTACCTCAGCGAGGATCGCCGTCTCTTTCCCCAGGACGGGCGCCACCCGTTCGCGGACCAGGATGTAGATCGCGTCGTCACCGGGCCGCCGCGCCTTCACGTAGGTATAGGCCGGATTAACCGCCAGGGCGACGTTGGACGGGAGCGTCCAGGGGGTGGTGGTCCAGACTAAAAAGTACTCGTCCGCCTTACCCTTAATCTTCATGCGAACATAGATCGAATTGACCTTTTCTTCCTTATAACCAAGGGAAACCTCGTGGGAGGCCAGGGGTGTCCCGCACCGGCTGCAGTACGGCATGATCTTATGGCCTTCGTAGATCAGCCCGGCCTCAAAGTATTGCTTCAGGATCCACCAGACGCTTTCGATGTAATC
Organism: Bacillota bacterium; assembly: GCA_012521315.1. Lineage (GTDB taxonomy): Bacteria > Bacillota > UBA4882 > UBA10575 > UBA10575 > Capillibacterium. The sequence continues at coordinate 6,540 of JAAYMP010000085.1, read as the reverse complement.
GTTGTCCAAGGTAATATAGGGGTCATCCAGATCGATCCAGTAGCCGATCCGTTCGGTCATCCGCCGCCATTCCTTTTCGTAGGTGAAGACCGATTCGCGGCACTCCCGGTTAAAGGCCTCGATCCCGTACTCCTCAATCCCCTGTTTCGAGGAGAGCCCCAGTTTCTTTTCGACTTCGATCTCCACCGGCAGGCCGTGGGTATCCCAACCGGCCTTCCGGTTGACCTGGTAACCTTCCATTGTTTTATAACGGCAGACCGTATCCTTGATCGTCCGTGCAAGAACGTGGTGAATCCCGGGCCGTCCGTTGGCGGTCGGCGGGCCCTCGTAAAAGATAAAAGAGGGCGCGCCCTTCCGGGCGTCCACACTCAATTTCACCATATCTTGGGCCAACCATTGTTTCAAAATCGCTTCTTCCCGCTGTTGCGCAGGACTCTTGACATCAACTTCCCGAAACTTTCCACCCATCAGTCTAACTCCTTTCTTTAAAGATCTTTCCCCGCCGGTAGCCGGCGTCAACAGCTACCGGAAGCCCAAAAAAGAACAGACCCGGTTAAAAATTTACACAGGCGGCATAAAACTGGCGAAAAATAAAAAACCGTCCGCAAAGGGACGGTTTGTCCTACCGTGGTACCACCCAATTTGGTAAAGACCAATGCCAGGTGGCCATTGGTCCCACCCACTTCTTGCCTTTTAACGGTGGCTTCCGTCCGGACTTACTCCCGTTCGGCCCGGAGGCTCCAGGCTGATCTTCATGCCGGTCGTGGTTATCCCCTTTCCACCACCCGGGGACTCTCTGTTACCCGTTGCGGCATTACTCGTCCTTTCCTCGCCTGATTCATTCTGAGTCTTTACCAAAAAAAGCACCCGTTACGCAAAGATCACACTTTATTGTAGCCGAAGATCACTGGAAAGTCAATGCCTGCCTTGGACCCGGCCGGGGACCGTCGGCCGTCCGCTCAGGATCAAAGCGCAGGAATCTCCCGCCCAAATGTGGAATAATGGTGCTAAGGATCTGTCAAAGACTTGAAGAGGTGAACGATGGAACCGGTATACTTTACCGTCGCCCAAGCGCAGACGTGGGAACAGAAGATCGAACGTTCCCGCTTCATCGGCCACGCCGCGCCGGTCGCCGACGCCGACGAAGCCCAGGCCTTTATCGGCCGGATCAAAACCGATGTTCATCCCCAGGCCACGCATAACTGTTTTGCCTACCGGATCGGCCTGGGCGAAAACCCGGTCACCTACTACAGCGACCATGGCGAACCTTCCGGGACCGCCGGACGGCCGATCCTCAACGCCATCCTGCAACAGGAGCTCACCAATACGGTGGTGGTGGTCACCCGCTACTACGGCGGGAAAAAACTGGGTGTCCGGGGCTTGATCGACGCCTACCATTCCACCGCCCTACAAACCCTCCTCGCCGCCGGGCGGAGCCCTTTTCGTCCCGCCTTCACGTTGGTCTTGACGCTGCCGTACCCGCAGTTACCGGTCGTCAACCACCTGCTCCAAACCTACGAAGGCCGGATGGTCAAGGAGGAGTACGGCGCAGCGGTTAGCCTGACCGTCCGTGTTCCGGAAAGCAACCGCGCCGCTTTGACCGGCGCTTTGCAAGGCCTCTCCGAAGTGAAATGGGCGGTGGTCACCGGCGCCATCCCGCTCTAATTTTATGCCCTTGGCGGAGGGCCCTTTTCCAGTCACCGGAATATCCTAATAGTACAGAAATGAGTTTACCACCGATTAAACTCGTTTCGCACCGTACCCATCCTTTCTCCGGCCTTGACCGCACCAAAGGCCAATCTGTCTCTGGACAATGCCATTTGATTCCGGGCGGTTTAACCGCCCTTTTTTGCGGATCCGGCCTGTTCCTTTTGCCCAAGGATCTCCCCAAAAACCGTATTCTGGTGTCCGATCGATCCTTGACAGCAGCCGCCTTCTTTGTTACAATGAAGTCTAAAGATGCTTAAACCCTTGCCGAAGTGGCGGAATTGGCAGACGCAGTAGACTCAAAATCTACCGCCCTCAAAAGCGTGCCGGTTCGAGTCCGGCCTTCGGCACCAAGAAAAATTTACCCCCCTTTTGGGGTTTTTTTTATGCCCTTTTTTGCTCATATTACAAGTAAACCCAGATTTTTGCAATGTTAACCCATTGGAAACCGAAATGTTAGTAGGGATTTGCCGGAATAACACGAAAGATTAAGGTTGGGGACGCTACGCCCTTCCAAACACTACTGATCAAATTGCGGTTGGAGGTGGGATCTTGTCTTTGTGGTCAAATTTATGGTCGGACTTGTTTTGGGTTGTACCACTAGTCGGAATTGTGACTTTACTGGTGGTCTGGTCTTATTACCGTCAGATTAAAAAGGCGGACCCCGGCAACGAAAAGATGCAAGAGATTCAACATGCGATCCGGACTGGTGCTTTTGCCTTTATTCGCCGGGAATACACCAGTGTGGCCTGGGTTTTGTTGATCGCCGTTCCCATCATCTATTTTACTTTAGATCTACCCACCCTGGTCACCTTTCTGATCGGTGCTTTCCTGTCGTTGCTGGCCGGGTTGATCGGCATGAACGCGGCGACCCTGGCCAACGTCCGGACAGCCAATGCCGCGAAAAATGGAACCGTGGCGGCTTTACAGATCGCCTTCCCCGCCGGTGCGATTATGGGGTTGACCGTCGTTGGGCTCAACCTGATTGGGATCTCCGTCCTTTATCTCCTCTTTGGCGAGCCGGAATTGCTTACCGGCTACGGTTTGGGCTCTTCTTTAGTGGCCTTGTTCGCCCGCTTTGGGGGCGGAATCTATACGAAAGCAGCCGACGTCGGCGCCGATCTCGTCGGTAAACTGGAAGAAGGAATTCCGGAAGACGACCCGCGGAACCCGGCCGTCATCGCCGATAACGTCGGCGATAACGTCGGGGATGTCTGCGGGATGGGCAGCGACCTTTTTGAAAGCGAAGCGGAAGTAATGGTGGCCGCCATGTCGCTCGGCGCCACTTTAACCGCCCGTTTCGGGGCCAAAGCCATTGTCGGGCCGGTTCTCCTCTTTGCCCTCGGGGTACTGGCCTCCGTGCTTGGTGTCTACTATATCCACATGCGGAAAAACAGCAATGTGTATAACGCGATCAACAACGGAAACTATGTCACCTGCGCCTTAGCGGTGCTGGGCGGATTCTTCTTCACCATGTTTTACCTGAAGGACCTCTCCCTCTTCGGGGCGGTCATGGTTGGTCCGCTCGCCGGTTTACTGGTGGGGCTTGCCTCCGAATATTATACTTCCGATGAGAAACAACCCGTCCGTAGGCTGGCCGCGGCAGCACAGACGGGCGCCGCCACCACCATCATTGACGGCGTAGCCGTCGGTATGAAGTCGACAGTGTTGCCGATCCTGATTACTTCCGGCGCCGTCTTGATTGCCCACCGGTTCGGCGGTTTCTTCGGACTGGCTTTAAGTGCGGTCTCGATGCTTTCTATCTCCGGGATCACCATTGCCGTCGATGCCTATGGCCCGGTGTCCGACAATGCCGGCGGCATTACCGAGATGGCCGGCCTCTCTGAGGAAGTCCGGGAAGTTACCGACACCCTTGATTCGGTCGGCAACTCCATGGCCGCTGTGACCAAGGGCTTCGATATCTCCGCCGCGGCGCTCACCGCCTTATCCTTGTTCGCCGCTTACGCCAGCGCCGCCCAGCTTGAGATGATCGATCTCTTATCCCCTGCGGTCATTATCGGGTTGTTTATCGGCGGGATCATGCCCTTTTTCTTCTCGGCCCAGGCTTTGGAGGCGGTCGGCCGGGCGGCCGGGTTTATGATTGAGGAAGTCCGCCGGCAGATGCGGGAGATCCCCGGCCTGCGGGAAGGAAAAGCCAAACCCGACTATGCCCGTTGCGTCGATATCTCCACCCGGGTGGCGCTGAAAGAAATGACACTCCCCAGTGTCATTGCCCTGTTTGTTCCGGTCGTGGTCGGCTTTACGCTCGGGAAGGAAGCCCTGGCCGGTGTCCTGGGCGGCTCCCTCGTGACCGGAATGCTGATGGCGCTTTTCCTGTCCAACTCCGGTGGGGCTTGGGATAACGCGAAAAAATACATTGAAGCCGGTAACTTCGGCGGGAAGCACTCCCCCGCCCATCAAGCCGCGGTCATCGGGGACACCGTTGGCGATCCCTTCAAGGATACGGCCGGACCCAGCTTAAACATCCTCTTTAAACTGGTGGAGATCGTGGCGCTCACGATTGCGCCTCTGATTAGATAACTTAAGTCAGGCCCAACAGTAAAAATAACAATTAAACAATTAAGAACGGCCCTGTGTTGTCCTCAGGGCCGTTCCTTTTGTCCAAACTTATTATCTGTCAACCTTATTGTCGGTCAACTTCATTCCGGCCAATCCGGCGCAAAGGCGAACCCGGTCGCTAACCTCCCGGAATAGGGGCCGGTACCGGCCGGCGCCGGCAACCCCCTGCCTAATGGACCATCAGCAGTCACCCAGCAATGCCCGGCATTTGCTGACCATCCCTTCAATAATCGCGGCGGCGGGTTCGATCCGGTTGACCAGGGCGGCCGCTTGTCCAGCCATCACCGATCCTTCCTCCACATCGCCGTGGACGGCGGCGGCCAACTTCCCCGCGCCCATGGCTTCCAGTTCGGCCGGGGGCGCCCCTTCCGCCTCGGCTTCCAGGAACCGCCGGGCCAGCTTGTTCTTGAGGACCCGGACCGGGTGTCCGGTGCTCTGGCCGGTAATGACCGTGGAACGGTCCGCCGCCTTGAGCACCATCTTTTTATAGTCTTCGTGGACAATACATTCTTCCGCGCAGATAAATCTGGTCCCAACCTGGACCCCTTCGGCGCCCAAAGTAAAAGCGGCGGCCATCCCGCGGCCGTCGGCAATGCCGCCGGCGGCGATCACCGGGACCTGAAGGGCATCGGCCAGTTGGGGGATGAGGACCATGGTGGTTTCCGTCCCGATGTGGCCGCCCGCTTCCATCCCTTCACCGACCACCGCATCAACTCCCGCTTTTTCCAGCCTTTTCGCCAAGCTTACTGAGTTGACGACCGGAATCACTTTCACGCCGGCCGTTTTTAACGCCGGCAAATATTTGCCCGGGTTCCCGGCCCCGGTTGTAATCACCGGGATCTTTTCTTCGATCACGATCTGGATGATCTCGTCCACGTAAGGGGAGAGCAGCATCACGTTCACCCCGAAGGGCTTTGTCGTGAGCGCACGTGCCTTGTGGATCTGTTCCCGGACCCAGTCGCCGGGCGCGTTCCCCGCCGCAATCAGTCCCAAGCCCCCACCGTTGGCGACCGCCGCCGCCAACTCGGCCGTGGCGAGCCACGCCATTCCCCCTTGGATCAGCGGGTATTTGATCCCTAATAACGATGGAATGCGCGATTTTTTAATCATCTTTTTCCCTCCCGTTGCCGGTCGCTTTTCCTTCCACAGCAAACTTCCCTTCGGCCAGGGTTTTTTCGTCCAAGGCCAGAATCAGAAACCTACCCTGGAAGACCTCTTTGCTTTCAACCCTGGTCACCACTTCGACCATAAAGCGGCGTCCCCGCCTCTCCAGGACCCGGGCCCGCGCCGTCAGGATCTCCCCGACTTTGGCCGGATTGGGAAACTCCACCTTGGCCGACCCGGTTAAGGCGTGGGGCGCATCGGCCACCGCCACCGCCAAAGAATTGGCCTGCGCAAACAGATAGTGGCCTCGGATCACATTATACCTGGTTAAACTCATCCCCGGTTCCGCCGCCATCCGGGACAAGCCGCCAACCCCCGGTTCGCAGTAGATCAACTCACCCACGACTTCCAGGGAGGCCGGATAGTTCTCCCCGCCGAGAGCCCGCGAGGCAAGGTTTTTCGCCCGTTCTTTCATTTCGGGCAACCCCAAGGCCAGACGGTCGAGGCGGATGGTTTGGATGCTGACCCCCAACTCCTTGGCCAGCTGTTCATCGGTGAGGAGCGGATTTTCCTCCAATTTGCTCAACAGTGTCTGATGGCGTACCTCTTTGGTCAGGCGTTTTCCCATTATCTTCTCATCCCTTTATTTTATTACGAAGTCTTAAGATCTACTTATGATTATAGCGGAATTTTTCTCCTTTGAACAGTCTTTCTTTTCCGCCCATACAAAAAGCCTCTTCCCAACGGGAAGAGGCTTTGCTTTTTTTGTTTGTTTATAAACGGTCAGCCCCCAGCGGTTCATCGGTGGCGATGTGCCCCATCAAGCTTTCCCGTTTTTCCCCGTCCACCAGAAATTGCACTTCTTCAATCCCTGGCAGGCTGGTCAAAGTCTTCACAATCTGGTGCACCAGAAGGGTCTCCAGGAGCGAACCCCCGTACAGATTTTCGCTGGAAAAATCGACATAAGCCAGCCGCCCGTCCTGCCTAGCGGCAAGGATTTTCAGTTTATCATGGAGGGCGGTGGAGAGTCCTTCTTCCGCCGGCGGTTTCCTGAGTTCCGCCAGGACCGCTTCGAGCAGCATTTCGTCGGTGGCTTTTACTTTCCGCGTTACCGCCTTCAGCATCGGCAGGTCGGACCGGCCGGTCTCG
>JAAYMP010000084.1 GCA_012521315.1 Bacillota bacterium | reverse complement strand
TTTGCGAAAAGAAGATATGAAGTGCTGGCCGCCGTAGATAACAAGGAGACGGTACGGATCCAATCACCCGTCAAGCAGGAGACGGCGGAGGCGGGCGAGGAAAAGCAACGCCAATTATTCCAGCCGGAGACCACGGCGATCATGCCGGAACTGGAGAAGGTGAAAAAAGAATTATCGGAGATCCGGATGGCCATTGAAGGAGTGACGGCGCAAGTCCGTTCCGGAACATCACCGGCGGAAACCGCCGCCGCGCGGGCCATCCCCGAGGAGCAACTCCCCGCCGAGCAAGAAATGGCGGACAAGCAGGAGGCGGAAGGCCCGGAAAGTCAGTCCCGGAAAAATTGGGATGAGTTTTTGATCAAAACTTATCCGATCCGGCTCAGTAGCCGTCCGACCGTGGTAGCCCTGGTCGGCCCCACCGGGGTTGGCAAAACGACGACCATTGCCAAGTTGGCGGCCAATTTTGCCCTGTTCGAAGGGAAATCGGTCGGCTTGATCACCATCGATACCTACCGGATCGCGGCGGTCGAGCAATTAAAAACCTATTCCGAAATCATAAACTTGCCGATTGAAGTAGTATATACCGCTGCTGATCTGAAGTACGCTTTTCAAAAACTAATGGATAAACAATTGATCTTAATTGATACCGCGGGGCGCAGCCAAAAGAATAAGCAGCAGATCCGCGAATTAAAACACTTTTTCAACGGACGACCCTTGAATGAAACCCATTTGGTGTTAAGCGCTAACACCAAATTAGAGGATCTGCTGGAAACGGCCGATGCCTTTAAAGAGTTGGGTGTGAACCGTTTAATCTTTACCAAATTGGATGAGACCAATAGCTTGAGCAATGTGATCGAGGTTGCCGAAAGGCTTCGTATTCCGTTGTCCTATGTCACAACAGGACAGAGTGTACCGGAGGATATCGAGGTCGCAACCTTTGAAGTGATCAAGAGGTATGCGGATAAGTTCGCGAATAAGGAGACCATCAATGCGTGACCAAGCAGAACGTTTAAGGGAGCTGGTAAATAGCAAAAATAACCGGGTGAATACACGTAAAGCCCGGATCATTGCCGTCACCAGTGGTAAAGGCGGGGTCGGTAAGACCAACATCTCGGTTAACCTGTCCATTTGCCTTTCCAAATTGGGCCAAAAAGTGACCTTAATCGATACCGACTTGGGTTTGGCCAATATCGATTTGATGCTGGGGATGATCCCCAAATATCATTTGGGCCACTTTTTCTCCGGCGAACGGGATTTGGTTGATGTGGTCATGGAAGGCCCGGCCGGCGTGAAGATCATTGCGGGTGGATCCGGCCTGCAGGAACTGGCAAATATTAGTTCTTGGCAGTTGGACAACTGCGTAAACCGGCTTTTTACCTTAGATGAAGATAATGATTTCATTATTCTGGACACCGGTGCGGGGATTTCCAATAAAGTGATCCGCTTTTTGTTGGCGGCGGAAGAAATTATCGTGGTGACGATTCCGGAACCAACCTCCATCGCCGATGCCTATGGCGTGATCAAGATTATCTCCAAAGAAAACCCCAACGCCAAGATTTATGTGGCGGTGAATATGGTGAAAAGCGAAGAGGAAGGCGAAGAGGTGGTGGAACGCCTCCGCATCGTTGCCGAGAAATTCTTGCAATTTCCGTTGGAACCCTTAGGGCATATTCTTTATGACCCGAATGTCCCGAAAGCAGTGAAACAACAACAACCTTTTATTATGACGCACCCAAATTCCAAAGCTTCTCAGGGCATTTGGAAGATGGCACAACAACTGTTGCTCTTGCCAGAGCACCCGTCGCGAGGGATTGCGGTGTTCTTCCAACGACTGTTTTCCGGTAAAATGTGATTGCTGATAAGCGCATCCTGGAGGTGAAAGCGATGGACGTTTCACAGTATCTAAATGTGTTTATGGATGAATGTCAGGAACATTTACAATCCTTAAACCAGTCTCTGCTTGCTTTGGAGCAAAATCCGGACAACCCCGAGATCATTAACTCAATTTTCCGCGCCGCCCATACCTTAAAAGGGGCTTCGGCAACCATGGGTTTTAACAAGATGTCCAATGTTACCCACGCCATGGAAGACGTGCTTACTCTGCTCCGCCAGAACGAACTGAAAGTCAATGCCGAGATCATCAACACCCTTTTTGAGGCGTTGGATTTATTGGAAGTTCTGGCCCAAGGGATTAGGGAAGGCCGGGAGGAAGATATCGAGATCGCCGGCGTCCTCCAGAACCTGCAAAAGTTTACGACCCAAGAGCCGGTCAGTAAGCCGGACCAGGCGGCGGAACGCCGTCGCACGCTCCAGTTACGTTACCTGCCGGCGGAGATCGAGCAGATCAAACAGGCTGTCGGGGAAGGGTTCAACCTGAATCAACTCCATGTCTATCTACAGGAAGAATGCCTGCTCAAGGGAGCCCGCGCCTTTATGATCCTGCGCGAATTGGAAGCGCATGGGGAGATTGTCCGCACCATTCCCACGGCAAAAGAGCTGGAAGATGAGCGGTTCGAGACCGACTTCATCATCGGTATCTTAAGTAAAAAACCGCTGGATTTTTTGGTTCGTTTCCTGGAAAAGATGCTTGACGTGGATAAGGTGGAGGGGAAAGTCCTTTCCGTCGACGAAGTGCTGGTGGAACGGCGAGGTGGTGGCGCGGCCAAAGCAACGGCCAGTGATAGCGGTGCGCAAAAGGGAGGAGCCGCCGCCAAAATTCTCTCGAATGTCTCGCCGACAGTGCGGGTGGACATCCGGAAGCTGGATGATTTGATGAACCTCGTTGGTGAGCTGGTGATCACCAGATCCCGTTTGGAACAGCTAAGCAGCGAGCACGAGGATCAGACCTTGGAGGAGACGGTCCAGCAGCTGACCCGCTTGACTATCGATCTACGGGACCAAGTGTTAAAAACCAGGATGGTCCCAGTTGACAATGTCTTTTCCCGTTTTCCCCGCCTGGTCCGGGATCTGGCCAGAGAGACCGGGAAAGAAGTGCAATTACAGATCAGCGGGGCCGAAACCGAACTGGACCGGACGGTGATTGATGAGATCGTTGATCCGTTGGTCCATATCGTCAGGAACAGTGTTGACCACGGAATTGAGCCACCGGAGGTCCGAACGGCGGCCGGGAAAAGCTTGCCCGGAATTGTGGAGCTTAAAGCCTATCAAGCCGGGAATAATGTGGTGATTGAGGTGATCGATGACGGCGCCGGGGTGAATCTGGAGAAAGTGAAAGCCCGGGCGTTGGAGCGGGGGATTGTCAGTTTCGAAGAGCTGGAGATGATGGATGACGAAAATGTGATGAACCTAATCTTCCTTCCCGGTTTCTCGACTTCCGATCAAGTGACCGACATCTCCGGCCGGGGCGTCGGGATGGACGTGGTGAAAACCCAGATTACTAACCTGGGCGGCGTGGTGGAAATGAGCAGCGAGCAAGGGAAGGGCACCAGGATCACTATTCGCCTGCCGTTGACGCTGGCCATTATTCAAACGCTCATTGTTCAATTGGGTGATGAGGTGTTTGCGATTCCTTCCACCCTGATCGACCAGACGATCAGTGTGGTCCAGAAAGACATCAAGATGCTCCGGAACCGGGAAGTCACCTTGTACCGGGACGAACTGATCCCGTTAATCCGGCTTCAGGATTACCTGGGCGTGACCGGAGCCAAAAATACCAGTTTGGAAGAGCTGGATGTGGTGGTGGTCACCACCGGGGAGCGCCGGGTCGGGTTTGTGGTCGATACGCTCCTCCGCCAACAGGATGTGGTGATTAAATCCCTCGGCAGTTACCTGGGGAATATTCCCGGGATCGCCGGGGCGACCATCTTGGGAAACGGGAAGATTGCGCTGATCCTGGATCTGCGTTCTGTAGCTTAAGCAACCGTATTTAAGGGGGGATGGGCAATGAAAGAGAAACAGAGTAAGGAACGGCAAGAAGAAACTACCCAGCTGATCATCTTCAAGCTGGGAGAGGAAGAGTTTGGCGTGGATATTTTGCAGGTGCGGGAGATTGAAAAACTGGAACAAGGGATTACGAGGGTGCCGAAGGCTCCCCCGTTTGTGGAAGGGGTCATTAATCTCCGCGGCGACATCATCCCCATTGTTGATCTCCGGGCCCGTTTCGGGCTAACCCTGCCCGAGCTCGGGGTTGATTCCCGCGTCATCATTGTCGAAGTAGGGGGATCGCTGGTCGGGATGTTGGTCGATGCCGTGGTTGAAGTTTTAAGGATTCCGGTTTCGGCGATTGAACCCCCGCCACCGATCACAAAAGGGGTGGATTCTTACTACTTGGCCGGTGTCGCCAAACTCCAAGACCGTTTAATTGTCTTGCTTAACTTGGAACACACGCTTAGTCCGGAAGAGGAGAAGCAACTGGGCGAATTGAATGAAATGAGCGAGTTGAGCGAAGCGGAACCGGAACCGGAACTGGAACCGGAACCGGAACCGGAAGTGGAGTGATGATTGGATGATTGAAAACCTAACCCCCATCCAACTTGATGCCATTCGCGAAGTGGGTAATATCGGTGCCGCCCACGCCGCCACGGTCCTTTCCCAACTGTTGAACAAGAGAGTATCGATGACCGTTCCGCAAGTAAACATTTTACCCCTCACGGAAGCCTGCGATTATGTTGGCGGCCCGGAACAACCGATGGTGGGCGTTTATTTACGGATCTTTGGCGGGGCCCCCAGTAAGATGCTTTACCTTTTTCCAGAAGAGAAAGCGCTTTGGGTGGCCGGGCTTTTGATTAACGACCCGGAAAAATGCAGCAATCTTTTGGGCGAAATGGAAATTTCAGCACTGAAAGAAATTGGGAATATTCTAACCGGGGCTTATGTTTATGCTTTTTCCAACTTTACCGGAATCAACATGATATCGTCCGTACCCGCCCTCGCCTTTGATATGGTCGGCGCCATTCTCAGCACGATCTTGGCCGACTTGGGCGAGATGGGTGATTTTGCGGTGCTCATTGAAACACAACTGACCGCGTGTGATGAGAGTGTTGACGGTCATTTCTTTCTCGTTCCGGACCCCGGATCTTTAGCAACTATCTTAGAGGCGTTGGGAGTGAAGGAAGGATGCCAGAACCAATCCGGGTCGGAATGTCCGAAATAGTAGTGGCCAGGGCACCAAGAGTCCTTTTTACTTTAGGCTTAGGTTCTTGTATTGCCATCTGTGTTTATGATTTTTTTTTAAAAACGGGAGGAATGGCCCACATAATGTTGCCCGACAGTTCCCTGTCCAGTGCCAATACCCTAACCAACCGCGGTAAATTTGCCGATACGGCGATTCCCGACTTAATTAGTTCGTTGCAAAAAGAGGGGGCCATGAAAGAACGCATGGTGGTCAAGATCGCCGGTGGGTCCCAAATGTTTAATTTCAATGGTCTGAACAGTCAAGTTCAGATCGGAGCACGGAATATTGCGGCGGTGGAAAAGATCATGGCGGAGTTGGGTTTAAAGATCGTAAGCCGGAACGTTGGCGGGCATGTCGGACGGTCCGTTTACATGGATTTAGAGACCGGTAATGTTACCATAAAGATGTTAAACTCCCCCGATGTCATTTTATAAGAGGATTTGCCCCGAAGTTGTCGAAGAAGTTAACAGTGGGGATAGGAAATATATACCTTAAAGGGGGAAGGGTATATAATGTTCAACAAAGGGCGGGATGCACTACTTTGGAAGGAATACCGCCAGGGAGGTTCCAATGCCGCCCGTGAGAAGTTAATCGAGGGGTATGCTCCCCTAGTCAAATATGTGGCAGGCCGGGTGGCAATCGGCCTCCCACCGAATGTGGAATTTGACGATTTGGTAAGTTACGGGATCTTTGGTTTGCTCGATGCCATTGACAAATTTGATCCCGACCGCGGGATTAAATTTGAAACATACGCCATTGCCCGGATCCGGGGGGCAATCATGGACGGGTTGCGCAATAACGATTGGGTTCCACGGTCGGTCCGGCAAAAGGCGAAAGAACTTGAGAAGGTCTGTAATGAACTGGAAAACAAGTTGGGAAGGTACGCCACTGATCAGGAGATCTGTGACTCTTTAAGTATTTCCTTGGAGGAATTCCACCGCCTACTTAATGAAATCAGCTGTACGACACTGAGTTCCTTGGATGAGATGTGGATGACGCGCAACCTGGATGATGATAGTGTACGGGTTTTAGACTTGATTGAAAATGAGGATAGTTCGGATCCGGAGAAGCTGGTTGAGATTAACGAGTTAAAGGCAGCGTTGGCAAAATCCATTGAGGCGCTTTCGGAACGGGAAAAACTGGTAATTACCCTCTATTATTACGAAGGATTGACACTGAAAGAAATTGGCCAGACCCTGAACATTTCCGAATCACGTGTGTCGCAAATACATACCAAAGCAATTTTTCGTTTAAAAGGGAGGCTATCCCGCTGGCGTACTGCAATTGAAGTTTTGTGACGGGAGGGACGTTTTACTTTGAGCTTGTCATATGTTAACGTTGATTTATCCTCCGACAAAATGTATGCTTATCTCCAGCTTGATTTGCCACCGGAGGGAATAGCTTGGCCTACCTATGACGAAGTCATTAAAAAACTGAGAGAAGAAGGCGTCGTTTTCGGGTTAAAGGAAGAGGTAATCCACCGTCTTTTGGAAGAAAAGTCAAGCAAAGTAACGCTGGTTGCGGAAGGAGTTCCACCGACCAATGGCGAGGACGCCAGTTTAAAGTATTTCTTTGAAACCGAACGGGCGCGACTGCTCCCGAAGGAGTTGGAAGACGGCCGCGTTGACCACCGGGAACTATCTTTGGTCCAGAGTGTGCAGAAGGGCCAAGTGTTGGTTGAGAAGACACCGGCCACCTCCGGCGTGCCGGGAACGAATGTTTTGGGTGAAGAAATCAAACCGGTTCCCGGCAAGGACGTCAACATTGTGGTTGGAAAGAATGTGGCGTGGGAGGGCAACCGCTTGGTCGCCACCTGCGATGGAGAGCCGACCAAGGTCGGGAATAAAGTGTCGGTGCTGGCGGTCCATGAGATCAGAAGCAATGTCGGTTATAAGACCGGTAACATCGATTTTATCGGTTCGGTCCATATCCGGGGCGATGTGGAAAGCGGCTTTATCGTCAAAGCCGGCGGCGATGTGGTGATCACCGGTAATGTGGAAGGCGGGAGTATCCATGCCGAAGGCAATATCACGATCAACGGCGGGATTATTGGCCAGGACAAATCGGTGGTCAAATGCGGCGGTGATCTTTATACCCGTTATATCGACCATGCCCAGGTGGATGCGGAAGGGGTTATTAAGGTCCGGGATGCGATCATGCATAGTGTGGTCAACTCGGGACAGAAAATTATCCTCGGGACGAAAAAGGGCATGATCATGGGCGGCGTGGTCCGGGCCGCCGACCTGATTGATGTCCAGTATTTAGGGTCGAAAATGGGGACCCAAACCGAGGTGGAAGTGGGGATCAACCCCGGTTTCCGCCGGGAACTGAATGAGATCGAAAAAAGATTACCCGCCCTGGAGAAAGAGCTCGATATGGCGGAGAAAGCGTTGATGATCTTAAACCGCCAGCAGGATCTTCCACCGAACCGGGAGGAGCAAAAGGCTAAACTGATCCGGACCTCGTTTATTCTAAAAGCCGAGAAGCGTAAACTGGAAAGCCGGCGGGAAGAGATTTTGCTTATGATCAACGAGCGTCAGTTGGAACGGGGTTCGATCCGGGTGCGCCAGACCATCTACCCGGGTGTCCGGGTCATTATTGGGAAAGCGGTGCGGGTATTTAAAGACAACTTTAACTATGCCCTGTTGACCTATAATGAAGGAGAAGTGTCGATTCAACCATACCGCTAAGGGGGGGGTGAGGATGATCGGCCCTTTAGATACACAAATTTTGGTTAATAGAACTTTAGAGGTACAAAAGCAGCATGGTGGTGTCCTTCAAGGACAGGAAGACGAAGAACAGATCCGCAAGGAACGGTTGAACAACCAAATAAACCGGGAAGAACAGCGCGTCCAACGGAGAACCGAAATTGTGCACGGACGCGTCCAGGATGAGGGTAAACGTCGGGAGAACAGTGACCGGCCAAAGGGAGAAAAAAAGAACAAAAAAGAGGACGAACCGCAGAATGTAGGCGGCAAAGATCGTCACGACTGGCGTGGGCGCTTTGTCGATCTTGAGTTGTAAGACGCGAGAGGAGAAAAGATCAGATGGTTGCTGGGTGCTTCCTTCTTTTACTGGTGCTCGTTGTTCTGGGCTGGCGGGAAAGAAAAAGAAATATCCGGAAATTTTCGGAAATAACTTCCCGGTTGGCACAGGTCGAAGAGTTGCTGTTGGAAGTCTGCTCGCTAGTGGAGGAAAGGCTGCTCCAGGAAGAACTCTCCCCGCTGCCGAATGAACCGGAGGAACCGGTGAAACCCCAGCGACTGCTGGTCGAGACCGAAGAATTGGCAGAAGCGGCGGCGCCGGAAGAACCCCCAAGACCGGCCGAGCCCGGCAGTACGGATCGGGTGGCGCGCCGGGTAGTCAGCAAGCAACCGGAAGAGACGAATCAACCGAGAGCTACGGCGGCGGGCAAAAAGGAAAGCCCTGTCCCGACCAGGGAGCAAACGGGGCGGTCGGCCCGAACGGAACGGCCGGCACAAGCGAAGTCCAACGTCGCCCAGCCGAAATTGCCAGCCCAAGAAGAGAGCAGGCCAGCGGTGAGCCGCAAGGTGAAGAATATCAAAGGACAAAAGTTGTCCCCCGGGAATCAAAAGATTATCGAACTGTGGCGGAAAGGGCTCTCGATCCAGGATATTGCGCGCCAACTCGAAAAAGGCCAGGGAGAAGTCCAATTAATCGTTGACCTTTATTGCGATGAGCGGCCGCATAGTTAAGTTAAAGTTGGTAAAGAGGAGACGAAGGTCTCTTCGTTTTTATTTAAAATATTCATTACAAAGCAGGGAACTGGTTAAATATGTGGAACTCATATTTTTTAGGAAACACTTCAGCGCTGGCCTCACGGCTTTAAATGAATAGGAGGAGCATTATGCTTCAGTTTGAAGTAACAAACCAACAGTTTGCCACGATCAAAGTCATCGGTGTAGGCGGCGGAGGAACCAACGCTGTGAACCGGATGATTGAAGCGGGCTTACAAGGGGTTGAATTTGTCGCAATTAACACGGATGGACAGGCTCTGCTCCGCTCAAAGGCTGATATAAGACTGCGCATTGGGGACCAGTTAACCAAAGGTTTAGGCGCCGGGGCCAACCCGGAGATTGGTCGGCAGGCGGCCGAAGAGAGCAGGGAAGAGATTAGTCAGGTGCTCAAAGACTCCGATATGGTTTTCATCACCGCTGGAATGGGTGGCGGAACCGGAACGGGGGCGGCGCCGATCATTGCCGAAATGGCCAAAGAAGCAGGGGCGCTGACGGTCGGCGTGGTGACCAAACCCTTTAATTTCGAGGGTAAGGTCCGGATGCTCCAGGCGGAGGAGGGGGTTAAAGCCTTAAGAGAACGGGTTGACACCCTGATCACCATCCCCAATGAACGGCTGTTTCAGATCGTTGACCGCAAAACCTCCTTTATCGAGGCGTTTAAAACGGCGGATGATGTCTTGCGCCAGGGGGTACAAGGAATCTCCGACCTGATCACCATTACCGGCTTGATCAATGTGGATTTTGCCGATGTCAAAACCATTATGAACAACGCCGGCTCGGCACTGATGGGCATCGGGGTCGCCCGGGGCGAGAACCGGGCTGTGGAAGCGGCCAAGGCGGCGGTCTCTTCCCCGCTTCTCGAGACGTCGATTGCCGGGGCCAAAGGGATTTTGCTCAATATCACGGGCAGTTCCGAATTGGGCCTGTTTGAGATCAACGAAGCCGCGGCGATCATTACCGAAGCGGCCGATCCTGACGCCAACATTATCTTCGGCGCGGTGATCGACGACAAACAAGGGGAAGAGATCCGGATTACCGTGATTGCCACCGGTTTCCAACAGAAAAAACAACGGCTTGGGTTGGAAGAATTGGAACTGCGTTCCCTGGTGGACGGGGATGAACTGGAGATCCCCTCCTTTCTCTGGAAAAAGGGAAAACGTGGCTAGCAAAGACCGGTTCGCGCGCAGAGCATAGCCAAGACATAAGACAAACCCAATGAGTTTTTATATTTCGAAATGGCCTGGACAGGCCATTTCGTCGTTTAAGGGAAGGATCGGTTTATTTCGTTAATATTGCCGAAGAAGCGGGGGCGATCGCGAAAAAACGTTAGGATAACTGTTTGATAACGGAAATTTATCCGAACGAATCCTTTGCTTTAGAAAGGATTTGCCCCTACTGAATGGTAGATTAAGGAGGCACGAAAGAAGGAGGGAAACAATGCGGGATGTCTTTATTGACGACTGGCTCTACGGCGCTTTGGTCAGTTTGGTCATGAATTACCTGTTATTATGGGCGACGGGAAGGATTTTGAGCAAGAGCCGGGCCCGGGGGCGCCTTTTGGTGGCCGCTTTCTTCGGCAGCGTTTATTATTTTGTGTTGTGCCTTCGGATGGCCATTGGTGCGGTCGGCAATTATGAACTGCTCGTTTTCATCGGGACCGGGATCCTGATGTTGGTGATGGCCTTTCCGCCGCGCTCGGTTAAAGATCTCCTGCAGACAATTGGGCTTTTTACTTTACTGTTGGTTTTAACCTCCGGCGTTACCTACTTTCTTTTGTATCCTCCCCTCTTTCCCGCTTCGGTTCACTATAACCCTTGGCAGGTGGTATTGGTTAACATCCTGTCCCTCCTGGTTGTTACCGAATTGGGGTGGGGTCTGGTGCACCAGGTTTTGTTGGAGAAAGAATGCCTTTATACCTTGCGCCTGAGTGTCAACGGGCACTCCCGTGAATTCTCGGCTTTATTGGATACGGGTAATACCTTGGTTGATCCTTTGACGAAACGCCCGGTTTTGGTGGTGGAAAGCCGGGTTTTGCAAGGGGTTGTCCCCGCGGAGATTCTGTCTTTAAGCGAGTTGCTGGCGGAGGGTGGTCTGCCGGACAATAAAGCATTGGCGTTTGGCCCGGACTGGATAGCCCGCATCCGGTTGATCAGTTATACCAGTGTGGGGAAGCAAAAGGGTATTCTGTTGGGCTTTCGCCCCGATGAAGTGTATTTACTGGATAAGGAGCCGAAAAGACTGCCGCCGGTGGTCATCGGGCTCTACCGGTTTGCGAAGTTGGGCGGCGAGGGCAAATACCAAGCGCTCTTACCTTCGACACTTTTAAACGGAGTTTACTAGTGCCCGGGTAATTTGGAATTAAAGGGGGAGTCGGTTGTGGTGGCGAAAAATTGGTGGCGGGTGCGGTTAGCCCTTAAGATCCTGATCGTCCGCATCCTACAGAAATTGACCCTTTATCCGCGGGGGATTTATTATATTGGCGGCAGTGAAGCGCTCCCTCCCCCCCTCAGTAGTGAGGAGGAAGGTTACCTATTGGGGAAGTTGAAGACCGGGGATCCGGCGGTGCGTAGCCTGCTCATCGAACATAACCTCCGCTTGGTGGTTTATATTGCCCGGAAGTTTGAGAACACCGGGGTCGGGATTGAGGATCTGGTTTCCATTGGGGCGATCGGCTTGATCAAAGCGGTCAATACCTTTGACCCCGAGAAAAAAATAAAACTGGCGACTTATGCCTCCCGTTGCATTGAAAACGAGATCTTGATGTTTTTGCGCCGGAACAGCAAGCTCCGGTCGGAGGTCTCCTTTGATGAACCACTCAATGTAGACTGGGACGGGAACGAACTGCTCCTTTCGGATGTGCTGGGGACCGAAACCGACCTCGCTTATAAGCAGTTGGAAGAAGAGGTGGACAAAGATTTGCTGGCTGCGGCGATGGCCATGTTGACGCGGCGGGAGAGGTCGATTGTGGAATTACGTTTTGGCCTGAAGGACGGAGTTGAGAAGACTCAGAAAGAAGTAGCTGATTATTTGGGGATCTCCCAGTCCTACATCTCCCGCTTGGAAAAGCGGATCATTAAAAAATTACAAAAAGAAATCAGAAAAATGGGATAATGCCTTGAAAACAAAGGAGGATTTTATCGAGAAGCCGAAGAAGTAAGCTAATATTGTGTCAGTTAAGCACAGGTAGCCGCAGCCGTGTTTTTGCCCAACGGCAGGCCGCAACTTCTGAAAGTTTGTTCGGCGTTTATTCCAGCTAGATATGGAAAAAAGCGCTCCCGTATTTTAGGAGGAAACGGATGATGAATACCGCAAATCTTCTATCGCTAACCCGACTGCTCTTAGCCCCATTTATCCTGGTCTTTTTTTCGCGTAGAAACCTATATGGTGTGATTGCGGTTTGGGCCCTGGCGGCGCTGACGGATTTCCTCGACGGGCGCCTGGCGCGCAAACGGGGCGAGATCAGCGAATTGGGGAAGATCCTTGATCCGTTGGCGGACAAAATGACGCTGGGCTGTTCCTTTATTGCCCTGATGATCTGGTACGATTTGCCGGACTGGCTTGGCGTGATCTACATCACCAAGGAACTGCTGCAATTAACCGGCGGGTTGTTCTTTTTTAAGAAGAAGCAAAAGGTGATCCCCAGCAACTATTGGGGAAAAGCCAGTACCTTTACCTTCTTTGTCGGTTTGTTTGTTTTTTGTATCGATGCCGAACTGGGCGTGCTCATTCTTTCCTTCGGCCTTATCCTCTCGATGATCGCCTTTTTTACCTATTCCCGGAATGCCTTAAAGAAGAATTAGCCGGCCGATCACCGTCAATTTCCCACAGAAAAATGGCGCACCGCCATTTTCTTTTTTTGTTCAGGGAATAATAAGCCCATGTTTTAACGAGGGGATAGGAGGAAAGGCGATGCTGGTTCCACTTTTCTTGGTCTCGATTCTGCCGGGCGTCTTATGGTTGGTCTTTTTTTACCGGAAAGACCGGTATGAACCGGAGCCGAAGCGGGTAATTGCCCGGGTCTTTCTGGGGGGAATGTTCATGGTGTTTCCAGCCGGGGCGCTCGAGTTCCTCGGGAAAGACGGGCTAACCATCGCCCGGACTTCCGGGGATATCGGGCTCATTTTTTTCTATGCTTTTTTCTATGTCGGTTTGATTGAAGAAGGGTTAAAATTTTTACTCCTGGCCTTGGCGGTGAACTACCACAAAGACATGGATGAACCGGTTGACGGGATGGTCTATGGCATTACGGTTGGTCTGGGTTTTGCCGCTTTGGAGAACCTCCTATACACGAGGACCATGGGTTACGAAGTCGGGCTCTGGCGGGCGGTGGTGACCTGTTTGGCCCATGCCACCTTTTCCGGTTGGGGCGGCTATTTTTTAACGGCGGGGAGGGCCAACCTTTCCGTGCGGCAACGGTTTTTCCGCGGTTTTGGGGTCGCCCTGTTTTGGCACGGGTTATATGATTTCCTGATCTTTTTGGACACCCCGCTTTGGTCGGCGGGCGCCCTGGCCTTGACTGGGGTTTTGCTTTATTTCTTGTTCCGGAAGATGCACGAATTGACGGCTGCGCCGCCCTTTACCAATTAAGTTCTGGTGATGGAGAAAAACGCAAGGAATCCGGTTTTTGTTTCCCCTGGAATTCTGGTATAATTAAGGCTAGAATTCTTATAGTTTGGGGTGAAAGTAATGGCCGGACATTCGAAATGGGCGAACATTAAACGGAAGAAAGAAAAGACCGATGCACAGAAGGCAAAGGCGTTTACCAAAGTGACCAGGGAGATTATCGTCGCCACCAAAGCGGGGGGCGGCGACCCGGACGCCAATTTTCAATTGCGGTTGGCCATCCAGAAAGCAAAAGCGATCAATATGCCCAATGACAACATTGCCCGGGCCATCAAGCGGGGTTTGGGTTCCTCCGCGGCCGACCAGTTCGAGGAGATCATCTACGAGGGATACGGGCCGGGTGGGGTCGCCTTTTTGGTCCAAACCTTGACGGATAACCGGAACCGGACCGCCAGTGAGATGCGGTATATCTTTTCGCGGAACAACGGGAACCTGGGAGAAACCGGCTGTGTGGCCTGGCTTTTTGACCAAAAGGGGGTAATCTCTGTTCCCAAGGAAAAGGTGGACCTTGATGAAGAAAAACTATTTGAACTGGCGTTGGAAGCCGGGGCGGAGGATCTCCGGGATGAAGAAGAGTATTACGAAATAATCACCGGCGTTGCCGAATTGGAACAGGTGCGTAACAGCCTGGAAGGGAAAATCCCGATTGAAGAAGCCGAACTGGCCTACCTGCCCAAGAATACCGTGAACGTTAACGCGGAGGACGGGGAAAGCCTGCTCAAATTGGTTGATGCTTTGGAAGAGCATGATGATGTCCAGAATGTTTACGCCAACTTTGAGCTTGCCGAAGAGGACTAGGGTATAAACGGGGCCGCTTTTGGGTAATTTAACACAAAATGGAAAGAGGAGCGATCAGGATGAAAAGGGTAGGGCTGGCCCTCCTCCTCGGACTGGTTTTGGGGGGCGTTTACCTCCTGGCCAACACCGGAAAGCTCTCTTTGGATCGCGGCTCCGTCCTGAGACAAAAAAGTTTTGCCCTTTATTATACCGCTTTCTATACCGGTTGCCAGCATGAGGAGAGCAGGGAAGAACACCACTCCCCACGGACCCGGGACGAAATGCTGGCCGGACTGACCAAAGATGGTTGGGCGATCACCGGTTTTACCATGGAGCGGGTGGAACTCAAGAAGGAAGTGCCCACGCTATGCCCGGGGTGTCAGGAGCATGAGTTTGTCGGGCTTTACGGAAACGAAATCGCTGTTTACGCCGGCAGTCCCGAAAAACCCGGC
>JAAYMP010000083.1 GCA_012521315.1 Bacillota bacterium | reverse complement strand
CCGATCTCTTTGTTCGAACCCATCTACCATGACGGGGGCGATCCCATCTTTGTGATGGACCAGATCAGTGACGAGAAGGATTTGGACAACCAGTGGCTGGAAGGAATCTCAATTCGTGATGCCATGTCCCGCTTAAACGACCGGGAGAAAGAGATCCTGAAGATGCGCTTCTTTGACGGGCGGACCCAGATGGAAGTGGCGGAGGAGATTGGGATCTCCCAGGCCCAGGTTTCCCGGTTGGAGAAAACGGCCTTAAAGAACATCCGGCGGTACATCGGTGAGGAGCGGACAAAGGAGTGAGTGGGATGAAGGCACGGATCGTAACCGTTTTTATACTTTGCTTAATTGGTGGTCTTCTTTTAAACTTGACGGGAAGTCCGCCGTGGGCGACCGGCGAAACGGTGGTCGCCTTCAGTCCGGAGAATCTGATCCGCCTTCATGTCCTGGCCAACAGTGACCAACCGGCGGACCAGGAGATTAAACTGTTGGTCCGGGACCGGATCCTAGAGGAAACGGCGGCGCTTTTAGCGGAGGCGGAGGACCGGACAACGGCTTTGGCCATCTTGGCAAAACACCAACGTAAGCTGGTGCAAGCGGCCGAAGAGGAACTGGTCAAGCATGGTTTTTTTTACCCGGCGACGGTGACGATCGGCACTTTTGGTTTTCCGGCGCGGCAGTATGAGTTTGGGGTGTTACCGTCCGGAGAATATCAGGCCCTGCGGGTGGTTTTAGGCAAAGGGCAAGGCCGGAACTGGTGGTGTGTACTTTTTCCTCCCGTTTGCCATCTGGTGATGGCGGAGGAAAAACCGGCGGAAACCGGGGAAACCATCCGCCTCCGTTGGAAGGCTTTGGAGGAGTTGCAGGCGAACAAGGATGAACTGCTGAAGAAAGCATGGGTGGAGTGGGCCAAGTGGTTCCAACTGGCTACGACAGCGGTTCAATAAGGGGGAACACCCCTTTTTTTAATGCCTGCGGCCAGGCGGCTAAGGCGCAATAAAGGTTGACAGTAATAGTTGGGTGTTATAAACTGGACTTAAGCATATCCTTTTATTTTTATTGAAGCGGAGGGAAGCAGCGTGTCAAAAGAGCGTGTTCTGATCATTGAAGATGAACCGAATATTATTGAATTAGTCGCTTATAATCTGGAAAAGGAAGGCTGGCTGGTTTCAAAGGCCCAGACTGGGGAAGAGGGTTGGGAAAAGATCCAGGCCGAGCATCCCGATATTATTCTGCTTGATCTGATGTTGCCGGGAATTGACGGGATGGAGATCTGCCGTCGGACCCGCCAGAATAAATTAACCCGCGATATTCCGATCATTATCTTGACCGCCAAAGCGGAAGAAGCCGACCGGGTTTTGGGGTTGGAGTCGGGAGCCGACGATTATGTAACCAAGCCTTTCTCCCCGCGGGAGTTGATCGCGCGGATCCGGGCGGTCCTACGGCGGGCCGACAAGAACTTCTTAGAAGTGGAAGAGAAGGAAATGTTGGTCCTGGGGCCAATCAAGATGGACCTGCGGCAGCATAAAGTGTTGGTCCACGATAATGAGATCGAGCTAACGCCGAAAGAATTCGATCTGCTCCATTTGTTGATGTCCCACCCGGGACGGGCTTTCTCCCGCGAGTATCTCCTGGAGAACCTTTGGGGTTATGAGTTTTTTGGTGACACCAGAACGGTGGATGTGCACGTACGCCGTTTGCGCCAGAAGATCGAGGATAATCCGGCGCAACCGTACTGGCTGGAGACGGTCCGTGGTGTTGGCTATCGAATCCGGGAGGAGTAAGCATGCGCCGCTTACGTCTCCAATTTATTGTCAGCATCGTCTTGCTCTTCTTCCCTGCCTTGCTGGTGCTGGTGGGTTTTGAACAACCCGGTGTTTCCACTTTCGCCTTTTTGTGGCTGGTGATCGGCGGATATTGGCTGGTCCGTTCTTATCTAAATCCGCTGGAAAAATTATGGAAGACCATGCGGGTGCTTGATCCGGAGATCCAGTATGCGACCTACCAGAAGTTTCTCAAGAAAACTTACCACCATCTGAATGAGCAGGAACAAAGGATCGCCCGGGAAAGGAAGGGGCGGGAGGAGATGGAGTCCCTCCTCTTTAGCATGGTGGAAGGAGTGGTGGCCACCGACTCCAGTGGCCGGATTTCCTTCTTGAACCCGGCCGCGGAGAAGATCTTTCAGATCGAACACGGATCGGCCTTGGGTAAATACCCGCGGGAGGTCTGGCGCGAATTCGAACTGGTGGAAACGTTCCACCAGGTTTTTGTCACCGGGCAACCGCAGAGCCGCGAGTTTCAGATGGATACACCCCAAAAGACCTACGTGAAAGTGGAGATCATCCCGATCCGCTGGGGGGAGGAGGAGGAAGGCCAGGGTGTCCTGGCGATTGTCCGTGACTTTACACGGATGCGCCGTCTGGAGACGATGCGGACGGATTTTGTG
Source organism: Bacillota bacterium (assembly GCA_012521315.1). Taxonomy (GTDB): domain Bacteria; phylum Bacillota; class UBA4882; order UBA10575; family UBA10575; genus Capillibacterium. The sequence continues at coordinate 2,451 of JAAYMP010000083.1, read as the reverse complement.
GCCAACGTCTCCCATGAACTGCGGACCCCGCTGACTTCGATCAAAGGGTTTATCGAGACCCTGCTTGATGGTGGCTTGGAGAGCAAAGAGACGACAAAAAGGTTCTTGACCATCATGTACCAGGAGACGGACCGCTTTAGCCGTTTAATCTCCGATTTGCTTGATCTGTCACGGATTGAATCGGGCCAGACGGAACTGAACCGGGGTAAGCTTTACCTGGCGCCCTTGGTGGAGGAGGTCCGGCTGACCCTGCAGGACCGGTTGGCGGAGAAAAATATCACCTTATCGGTGGAACTGGGACCGACGGCCGTTTGGGCCGACGAGGACCTGATCCGGGAGGTTCTGGTTAACCTGATTGACAATGCCATCAAGTACTCGCCGCCGGGTGGACATATTAGGGTAAAGGAGGTCAACCGTGGCGATGAACAGGAGTTCATCGTCTGTGACACCGGCATTGGGATTCCGAAGGACAGCATTCCCCGGATCTTTGAGCGCTTTTACCGGGTGGACAAGGCCCGTTCCCGCGAGATGGGCGGAACCGGACTGGGCTTGTCCATTGTGAAGCATGTCATCGAACGGCATGACGGTAAGGTTTGGGTCGAAAGCGAACTGGGGAAGGGCAGCTGTTTCCATTTTACCCTCACCAAGTACCAGGAAGGTAAGGAGTAAGGGGTGAACCGATGGAACGACTCCAAAAGTATCTGGCCCGCTGTGGAGTGGCTTCCCGCCGGAAAGTCGAAGAAATGATTGCCGGCGGCTTAGTGGCGGTCAACGGTCAAGTGGTCAGGGAGATGGGGGTCAAAGTGGATCCGGAGCGGGACCGGGTTACGGTAGCCGGGCGGCCGGTTCGCCCGGAAGAAGAGCGGATTTATCTTATGTTGAACAAACCACCGGGGTATATCACCGGCAACCGGGATCCGCGGGGCCGCCGGACGGTCCTTACGCTCTTGCCGGAGGGGTTTCCCCGGGTGTTTCCAGTGGGCCGGTTGGATTACAATACCACCGGCCTTTTACTTTTGACCAACGACGGGGCCCTGGCCTATGCGCTGACCCACCCGAAATATCAGATTCAAAAGGTTTACCGGGCTTTGGTCCGGGGGGTGCCTGATGCCCACGCTTTAAACCTGCTCCGCCAAGGAGTGGTCCTGGAAGATGGGCCGACGCTTCCGGCCACTGTAGATATAATCAAAGTCAAAGCGGGGAATGCTATCCTTGAAATCGGCTTAAGAGAGGGACGGAACCGGCAAGTCCGGCGTATGTGTGCGGCCGTGGGGCACCCCGTTTTGACGCTGGAACGGGTCGCGATGGGCCCTTTACAACTGGGTGATTTAGCCTTGGGCCAGTACCGGCGGCTAACGGCAGCCGAACTGCAAGCCCTCCGGAAGCTGCTTGACCAAGCCCGTTTGGCGGTGGCGGAAGGGAAAGGGGCAGGAGATGCTCCGGTTCGAAAAAAGTAATGGTTGGGAAAAGGATGTGGCCCGATGAGCCCGCTTCTCGATGGTTTTTTCACGAAAGAACTCGGCCTGGATCTGGGAACGGCCAACAGTCTGGTTTACGAGAAGGGAAAAGGGATTGTTTACCGGGAACCCTCGGTGGTGGCGATCAAGAAAGACCGCAGCAATGAGATTTTGGCCTTTGGCCACGAAGCGGAGCAGATGATCGGACGCACGCCCGGGCATCTGGTGGCAATCCGGCCGTTGCGCGAAGGGGTGATCGCCAATTATGAATTGACCAAGGAGCTTATCCGTTATCTTCTACAAAAAGCGGTTAAAAGTCGGTTTGGGCGCCGCCCCCGGGTTGTCGTCAGTGTTCCGACCGGGATTACCAGTGTCGAACGGCGGGCGGTCCTGGAGGCGACCCTGGGGGCCGGGGCGAAGGAAGCCTATCTCATTGAGGAGCCGGTGGCGGCGGCGATCGGGGCCGGACTGCCGGTACAGGAGGCCATCGGTAACATGGTGATCAACATCGGTGGGGGGACCACCGATGTGGCGGTGCTCTCCCTTGGCGGTGTGGTGGCGGGGACGTCGATCCGGGTCGGTGGCGATGCCATGGACGAAGGGATCATCCGTTACGTCCGGCGGCAATACCATCTTTCCATCGGCAAGCGCAGCGCCGAACAGCTTAAGATCACGTTGGGTTCGGCCTACCCTTTCCCCGACGAAGAAACGCGGCGCGGGGAAGCCCGTGGTCGGGACCAAGTCACCGGGCTGCCCAAGAATGTGGAGGTGACCGCGAAAGAGATCCGCGGGGCCCTCAAAGAACCGATTACGATGATCCTCAACGCCATCCGGCAGGTGGTGGAGAAGACCCCGGCCGAACTGGTTGCCGACATTATGAACCAGGAGATCGTGATGACCGGCGGGGGTGCCTTGCTCACCGGTTTGGACCGGTTAATCGGGGAGGAACTGGGCATGAAGGTAAGGTTGGCCGATGACCCCATGGCCTGTGTGG
>JAAYMP010000082.1 GCA_012521315.1 Bacillota bacterium | reverse complement strand
CCGCAGACCTTTGCCGAGTTGGTCTACATCTCCGGTCTTTCCCACGGTACCAATGTCTGGTTGGGGAATGCCCAGGAATTGATCAAAAACAAACAAGCCACTTTGATGGAGGTCATTTCCACCCGGGACAAGATTATGACCGATCTTATCTACCGGGGCCTGCCGCCGAAGGCCGCCTTCACGATCATGGAAAAAGTGCGGAAAGGCCGTGGTTTGGAGGCGGAAGATATCCGGTTGATGAAGGAGTATGAAGTTCCCCAGTGGTATATTGACTCTTGTTTGAAGATCCGGTATCTGTTCCCGAAGGCCCATGCCGTTGCTTATGTGATGATGGGGTTCCGCATCGCCTATTTTAAAGTCCACTACCCGGAGGCTTTTTACGCGACTTTCTTCACCATCCGCAGCAATGATTTTGGCGCCGAGTTGGTCCTGGGCGGACTGGAGCATTTGAAAACGAAGATGAAAGAGTTGAAGGCCAAAGGCAATGAGATGACCGCCAAAGAGAAGGGGTTGTACGCCTCCATGGAAGTGGCGCACGAGGCAATGCTCCGGGGTATCCGCTTTCTCCCGGTTGATCTGTACCGTTCCGATGCGACCCGCTTTTTAATCACGCCCCGCGGTTTATTGATGCCGCTGACGGCGGTTCCGGGTCTGGGCGAGGCGGCGGCGCGCACTTTGGTGGAGGCCCGCGTTGAGGGTGAATTCTATTCGGTGGAGGATCTCAAAACACGGGCCCGGTTGTCCTCGGCGGTGATTGAAGAGATGTCCCGCCAGGGGTGTCTGCAGGGTTTGCCCGCCACGAACCAGTTGACCCTTTTTTAAGGGCAAATCATCTCCGCAGCGGTCAAATGGGGTTTTCCGCTGACTGGCGTTTCTTACCATCGTTTTTAGCAAAGCGGAGTTGGCCAGAGGCCAAAACGACATGGCAGTCGCGGGCCTACGCCAAGATACGCCAAGAAAGTCACCGGAACAAGGGGAACCATTTGACCCCGGGGGAAATAAAGGGTGGTAGAGGGAACGTAAGGCGGATCGTCGCGAAAGGATTGTCTAATCGTTTTAATTATGGTTTAATTAAAAGAATAATTGGTGGAGGATGCAGCTTGTTTTATTATGCGCTTTTTGTCATAATAATCGGTCTGGACCAACTGACGAAGGCACTGGTGCAACGCGGGTTAGCGCTGTACCAAACGGTAACGGTCATTCCCGGGGTCCTCTCCTTCACCCGGATCAATAACCCGGGAGCCGCTTTCGGGATCTTGTCGCACCGCACCTCTTTCCTGACGCTGCTGCCGCTGGTCCTATTTCTCCTTGTCTTCCTGTTCCGGCGGCAGCTTGGACGGTACCCTTTTCCTTTCCGGTTTGGTCTGGCCTTATGTTTGGGGGGGGCGGCGGGCAATCTCATCGACCGGCTCGGGAATAGCGGCCAGGTCATTGACTTTGTTGACCTCGATTTTTGGCCGCTGGTGGATTTCCCCCTTTTCAACCTGGCGGACACGGCCATCTTTATCGGTGCTTTAATTATCTTTTTTAGTGTCGTCCGCCTTAAAGACGAAAGATGAGGGGTATTACTGAGTTAGTGGGAGGATGGCAAAATGTTTCCTGTCTTGTTTACTTTGGGACGCCTACACGTTTATTCTTATGGCTTCATGGTCGCCCTGACTTTACTCTGCGGTCTCTTGTGGGTCGGGTCGAAGGCGCCAAAAAGGGGGATCGCCACCTTTGAACAGATCACCGATTTGGCGTTTTACGTGATTATTGGCGGTATAATATTTGCCAAGCTGGTCAACGTCCTTTACGAACTGCCGAGCTATCTTCATGACCCGTTGGCGATCTTTTCCGGTTTTACCGGTTCCTTTTTTGGGGCTGTCATCGGCGGCGTGCTGTTGGGGGTTTGGTACACGAAAAAAGCGCAGCTGGCCACTTGGCGGTTGGCCGACCTGATCGCGCTCTATATCCCGCTGGGTCATAGTCTGGGGCGCATCGGTTGTTTGCTCAGCGGGTGTTGTTATGGGGTGGCGTCCAATCTGCCGTGGGCTTTACCGTGTGCCGCCGGTGATCCTACCTTGCGCCACCCGACCCAGCTTTACGAGATCCTGGCCAATGTGCTGATCTTTGCGGTCCTGGCTGTTTTGGACCGCCGCGTCCAACGGGGCCGGAGCCGTTTCTTTGACGGATTCATCTTCGGCCTCTACGTTGTGCTTTATTGTTTGGCCCGGACCGTGGTGGAAGCTTTTCGGGACAGTCAGATCCTGGCCTTTGGTTGGCTCCGGACCACACAGGTCTTTTCCCTGGCCATCGGGCTGGTTGTCCTGGTTTACCTTTGCAGGCGTTTAAAAAAACAGGCAGGGGATGAGCGTCGTGGCCCTTCTCCGCTTCACAATTAGTCCGGAAGAGGAGGGAATCCGGGTTGATACCTTTCTGGCCCGGGTTGAGCAGATTCCTTCACGGGCATTTGCGCAGAAGCTGCTGAAAAACGGGAAGGTTAGGGTGGCATCCCTACCGGTCAAGCCCAGTTACCGCCTGCAGCCGGGCGACGTGATCGAAGTCGAGCTGGAGGAGGCAAAGCCCCTGGCGGTGGCGGCGGAAGACCTGCCGCTGATGATCCTCTACGAAGACGGCGATTTAATCGTGGTGAATAAACCCCGCGGGATGGTGGTCCATCCGGCGGCGGGCAACGCCAGCGGGACGTTGGTCAATGCTTTACTCAAACACTGCCGGGATCTGTCCGGGATCGGGGGGGTCCTGCGACCCGGGATCGTGCACCGTTTGGACAAGGATACCACCGGGGTGCTGGTGGTGGCGAAAAACGACTTTACCCATCTGGGTTTGGCCGCTCAGTTAAAGACCAGACAGATGAGCCGGATTTACCTGGCATTGGTCCACGGTGCTTTGCCGGCGGAGGAGGGGGAGATTATCGCCCCGATTGGCCGCCATCCGGTGCACCGGAAGAAAATGGCCGTGGTGCCGCAGGGAAAGCCCGCGCATACCACCTACCGGATGCTGGCCGCTTTTGGCCCGTATACTTTGGTGCGGGTCCGGCTCCAGACCGGACGCACCCACCAGATCCGGGTCCATTTTCACTATATCGGCCATCCGGTCGCCGGTGATCCGGTTTACGGGACCGGAAAGGAACCCTTTGCCATTGGCGGGCAAGCGCTCCATGCGGCCGGCATCAGATTTGTTCATCCCCGTACCGGCCAGGAGGTAAAGGTGGCGGCTCCCCTCCCGGCCGATTTGGAAGCCGCCATTTGGTACTGCTGTACGCGGTGGGGCCTGAAAAAAAACGGGATCATACTTGACCCGTTCGCTGATTAATGGTATACTTCTTTTGAAAAATAACTTTAATTAAAGTAGAAGCCTCTGCTTCTCACCCAGCGGTTTTTAACCAGCTTGGGTCGTTGGTGACACGAAAGATAAACAGCGACCAGCATAGGATGATTTGGCGGTCGATGGCACTGTCATTAAGCGAGTACGAGTAGAGGTTACTCGCTTATATTTTTGCTTAACTTATTCATTCATTTATTCAATTTAAATCAGGAGGTGGCGGCCGATAAATAATGAGCTGCGCGTAAATGAAGCGATCCGGGTGAAAGAAGTAAGGGTGGTAAGCGCCGATGGGGAGCAACTGGGTATTCTCCCTATCAAGGAAGCTTTGCGGCTTGCCCGGGAGAAAGAATTGGATCTGGTGGAGGTGGCTCCTACTGCTAAACCGCCGGTCTGTAAAATCATGGATTACGGTAAGTACCGTTATGAGCAGAGCAGGCGGGAGAGGGAGGCCAGAAAACGCCAAAAAGTAGTTGATATCAAAGAGATCAGGTTGACGCCAAAGATTGAAACGCACGATTTTCAGGTAAAGGTGAGACACGCGTTAAAGTTTTTGGAGGGTGGCGACAAAGTTAAGGTTTGCGTAAGATTCCGGGGCAGGGAGATTGTCCATGCCGACCTGGGGAAGAAACTACTTATGCAGCTTTACGAGGCCGTTCGTGAGAAGGCTACCTTGGAACGGGAGCCGAAGGTCGAAGGCAGAAACATGATCATGGTTCTTGCCGCCAAACAGGAATAATAAAAATTATGGAATAACTTGACAAGGAGAGACACACATGCCAAAGATGAAAACCCATCGTGGGGCAGCAAAACGGTTTAAGCTGACCGGGACGGGAAAGATCAAAAAGAACAAAGCCTTTCACAGCCATATCCTGGAAAAAAAATCGCCCAACCGCAAACGTAATTTGCGGAAAGCCGGCTTAGTAGCAGCGGCCGATGCCAAACGGGTCAAACGGATGTTAGGACTACAATAACTGGTGACTTAATGGCAAATAGATAGGAGGAATAGCTTTGGCACGGGTAAAACGTGGTATAAACACACGTCGACGTCATAAAAAAATTTTGAAATTGGCGAAAGGATATCGCGGGACTAAAGGTCGCCTCTTTCGGGTGGCCAATCCGCAAGTTCTTAAGTCTTTGACTTATGCCTACCGCGACCGGCGGAACAAGAAACGGGATTTTCGGCGGCTTTGGATTACCCGGATCAACGCGGCCGCCCGGATGAACGGGATGTCCTACAGTATGTTTATCAACGGGTTAAGGAAAGCCGGTATTCAGATTAACCGCAAGGTACTGGCGGATCTGGCTGTGAACGACGGTGCGGCGTTTGAGAAACTTGTTTCCGTAGCTAAACAGCAAAAGTAGACAAAAGACAAAACGGCCATCGGCCGTTTTTTCATTCCTCGCAAGGAGGCACGTTGGTGACCGTATTGACCAGTCGCGACAATCCGCTCATTAAGACGGTTATTTCCTTACAGCGGAGGAACGGACGGAAGAAACACCGCCTGTTTTTGGCTGAAGGGCCGCATTTGTTGGAAGAAGCGCTGCGTTCCACGTTCAAGGTGCGGAATGTTCTGGTGAAGGAAGGATTGGTCTTTCCCGGCGCTTTGGCGGAATTGATTCATGCAAAAGGGGTTTCCGTGACCCAGGTTTCCGCCCGCCTTTTTCCGGCCTTGACCGAGACCGAAACCCCGCAGGATGTGTTGGCGGTGGTCGAACAACCACCGGAAAAAGAGGGGTTTCCGGCAGTCGGCAATGATTATTGCGCATTGGTCCTTCACCAACTCCAGGATCCCGGGAACCTGGGGACGATTATACGGACGGCTTGGGCGGCCGGGCTGGCCGACCTTTTTCTGACGCCCGGTACGGTCGATCCCTTCGGGGGTAAAGTAGTCCGGTCCAGTCAGGGTGGGATTTTCCACCTTGACCTTTACTTTCGCTCCCTGCCGACCATCCTGGAGTGGGCGGGTCGCAACGGGGTTAAAGTTTGGGCCGGGGATCCCCGGGGGCATCAACTCTATTTTGAACAGGACTATACCGGACCGACCATCTTCCTGCTGGGCAATGAAGCCCATGGTTTTACCGGGACAACAATCAAGCCAGACCGGGTGGTCGAGGGTGTGCGGATTCCGTTGCCGGGCGGGGCGGAATCGTTGAACGTTTCGGTTTCGGCGGCGATCTTGATCTACGAGGCGTTACGTCAGCGGCTGACCGGTACTGGCCGGGAATGATGAAAAGTACCCCGACACAACTCCGCACCGCGCTCCAGGAACAATTTGGCGCCTGGTAGTTCCTGCTTCTGCTTGGTGCGGGCAGGGAAAAACTGACATAAACCCTCCTCTTGGGTCATAGTCTATAAAGAAATTTGGTCCAGGCGTTCGGAAAAGACCGAACAGCGCCATGAGGAGGGTTTGCAGGTGAAAAACGCTGTTCTTTTTTATCTTCTTGTTCTTCTATGGACAAGTGGTGCTTATTATCATTTTAAAAGATTATGCCGGCACCAGGGGACGGCCGGGGCGGCCTATCTTTACCGTCTTCTCATCCGTGATTATCCGGTTACGGCCAGCTTGAACGGGGATCAAGACCGGCAATTGATGCCGGCCGCCTTCTTGGTCAAAACCGGCGAACTGATTTGTTTAGTGCTTTTGCTGCGGATTTTTTGGGTGAGTTGGTGGGGAGAGGCGGTTTTGATCCTGTTGCTTCTGGGGGCGGGAGCGTTCGCCCTTGCTCATCTGGCCACGCTCCACAGTAGAACCGGCGAGGTAAGATGTGTCTACCCCTTGACCGATGGTTACGGTGTCTATGAGCTTATCCTCAAGCCTTCCGGCCCCGTCCGGGAGTGGGTGGGCACGACCTTGGCCGAATTGGATCTGCGGCGTAAGGAATTGTTGGTTTTATCCATCACCCGCGCGGGAAAGGTGATTATCTTTCCCAAAGGCCCCGAAGTGCTGATGGCCGATGACCGCTTACTGGTCTTCGGGAAAACCGCAACCTTACCGGTGGCCCCACCAGCTGATTTTGGTCCCGATATGGAGTAATCTAAAGGGAGGAGAGGACGATGCCGACCGATCTGAACATGGGGGAAGTGCTGGGCGATTTTATTATGGTGAAGGCCTTGGAAGACGGAGTGACGATTATCGGATTGACGCGGGGCAAAGAGACCAAGTTTCACCATACGGAAAAACTGGACCAGGGCGAAGTGATGATCTTCCAGTTTACACAACACACATCGGCAATCAAGATCCGCGGTAAAGCGGAGATCTTGGCGAAACACGGCCTGATGGTGGCGGGGCGTTAGAGCTTGACCAGGGGGCGAGCTTTCGGCACAAACCGGTGGTGAACGAAAAAAACCGGCGGTGGCGATTTCCCTCTCCGGGGTGGTTTCATATAATGGTAGTAAACAAGACGAGGGAGGAGTTTCAAATGACCGCTGGTACTTACGGAAAAAACTATAGTTATATGCCGTTTTTGATTTTCTTGATCCTTATTTTGCTTATTCTGGGTAGTGTCGGCTACTAACGTTTAAAACCGGGGGGAAGAGGCCTCCCGGTCGCATCTTTTTCTTTCTAACCGGTGAGTGTTGAAAACCCACGAAACGGGAGGAGGTCCAGGATGAATCTGAAGTTTGCCGGTTTAAACATCTCTCCCTTCATTCTTTTCTTGATTTTGATCTTATTGATTTTGGGTTTTTCCTAAAGTTGAATGTGGGGGGTCAATGCTGGCAACCGAAAGGATATGAAGGGCTCTAGGCAGAGCCCAAGGGTGCAACAGGCCCATTACTGACCAGGAAGATCCAATCTTACCTGGTTTTATTTTTCTTTTTGACTGGGACAATCCGCACCATGACAAAATAAGAGAGAGAAAGAGGCGAAAGGGTTCCATAGAGGGAAACGAAGAGGGAAAGCACTGGAGGCCATCAGTTTGGTGTGGAGGCGAAAACAGCTTAAAGTACAGAAATAAAGAAGTAATGCGGAAGGATGGACACTATAGCCGGTAAAAAACAGAATCGTTTGGCCAAGGAAAAGTCGCCCTATTTGCGACAACATGCCACCAATCCCGTGGACTGGTATCCCTGGGGTGACGAAGCCTTTGCCGCTGCCAAGGCGGCGGATAAACCGGTCTTGCTTAGTATTGGTTACTCGACCTGTCACTGGTGCCATGTGATGGAACGGGAGTCTTTTGCCGATCCGGAGGTAGCCGCGGTGCTCAATGAGGCATTTATCCCGGTTAAAGTCGACCGGGAGGAACGGCCCGACTTGGACGGGATCTATATGACCGTCTGCCAGGCGATGACCGGCAGCGGCGGCTGGCCTTTGACCATTATTATGACCCCCGACCAAAAGCCGTTTTTTGCCGGAACGTACTTTCCGAAAACAAGTAGCTTTGGGCGGATCGGCCTGTTGGAGCTGGCCAAGAAGATCCAGGAGCTTTGGCGGACCCGCCGGGAAGAACTGCTGGCCGTTGCCGCGCACAACCTGGATCTGCTTAGGGAGGCGGAGGGGCATGATCCGGGCGGACCATTGGCGCCGGAGGTTCTGGACCGGGGGTTTATTCAATTAGCCGAGCTTTATGACGAGAGAAACGGCGGTTTCGGGTTTGCCCCGAAGTTTCCCACCCCCCATCATCTCCTTTTTTTACTCCGTTATTGGCAACGGACCGGAAAGCCGGAAGCCTTGGCCATGGTCGAGCAGACTTTGACGGCGATGCGTTATGGAGGGATCTATGATCAGCTTGGCTTTGGCTTTCACCGCTACTCCACCGATGAACGGTGGTTTCTCCCCCATTTCGAGAAGATGCTGTTCGATCAAGCAATGCTCCTCATGGCCTATTTGGAAGCGTATCAGGTCACTGGCCGTGCTTTGTTCCGGCAGACCGCCGAAGAGGTGTATACCTACCTAATGACCGTGCTGCGTGATGAAAGCGGGGGATTTTACAGCGCGGAGGACGCCGACAGCGAAGGGGTGGAGGGGAAGTTTTATCTATGGTCCTGGCCGGAAGTGCACCAAGAGTTAAGTCCGGAGGAGGCGCGGCTGGCGACCGCCTATTTTAACCTGGAACCGGGAGGAAACGTCCGCGGCCCGGAGTGGCCGGACGGGGCCAATCTTTTTTACATCACCGACGAGTTGCCCACGGTCGCCCGGCGTTTGGGGATTAGTCCGGTCCAGGCGGAGGAGCTGCTCACCTTCGCGCGGGCCAAACTTTTGGCCCGCCGCGCGCAGCGGGTTCCCCCTTTTAAAGATGAGAAAATCCTCACCGACTGGAACGGGCTGCTCCTGGTGGCCTTGGCCAAGGGTGGACAGGTCCTCCAAAACAAAGCATGGATCCAAACGGCGGAAGCGACGGCACGTTTCCTCCTCACCGTGATGCGTGCGCCCGGCGGCGGCTTATGGCACCGTTATTACCGGGGCGAAGCCGGGATCCATGGTTTTCTTGAGGATTACGCCTATTTAATCTGGGGTCTATTGGAGCTTTACGGGGCAACCTTTGAGGCGGACTATTTGGCGGAGGCTTTGGCGTTAACTACGGTTCTGCAGCGCAGTTTTCTCGATGCGGCCCGCGGCGGTTATTTCCAAACGGGGGCCGGTGCGGAACACGTCTTGGTCCGCCAGAAGGAGTTTTATGACGGGGCCGTTCCTTCCGGCAACTCGGTTATGCTCTTGAACCTCCTGAAGCTGGCCCGGATCACCGGCGATCCCTCGCTGCAGGAAGCAGCGGAAAGAAGCAGTGGGTTTTTTGGCGGTCTGGTTGCGTGGACGCCGGTCAATTACACCTTTTTGCTTTCCGCTTTAGATTTTGCCTTTGGCCCCGGACGGGAGATCGTTATTGTCGGGCAAAGGGGCGAGGAGATGACCGAGCGGATGTTGTCCTTGGTGCAGACCACCTACCAGCCGCGGAGCATTGGCCTCTTTTGCCCGGCGACGGAAGCGGATCCGGTACTGGCTAGTCTTGCCCCTTTCACCAAGGAACTGACGGCACCGGACGGAAAGACCACGGCATATGTCTGCCGGAATTACCAGTGCAGTTTGCCTACGACCGCCTGGGATCAGTTCCGGCAGTTGGTTCAAGAGTAGGACTCGCACCATCCGGCCGACACGCTCCCGGTTGCAGAAGGGATCTTTCCGGGAAGTATGATCCCGGAAAAAAGTGGTTATACTAAAAAATCCCAAGTAACAATTGGAGGAACGGGAGTGTTCGGGATGAAACTGCTTTATTACTGCGACCTTTTCTTCTGGTATTTGCATAAGGTAACGCTGGTGGCGATCTTGGCCTGGGCGGCCTATTTATGGTGGCAAAAACGGCAGAAGGGGAAGGAGGAAAAGGCCGAAAACTAAGGAAGGCGCGGATCACTTCCGTCATTTCCCTTGTCAAAACTGTTTTTTATATAATAAGATAGAAAGTGTCATCCACGCCAACCAGGTGGTTGCCCCGTAGCCCGTGGACCGCGCCGGTGCCATGAAGGGGCTTAAAACCATTTATTGCCGGAAGTTGCAGGGAGAGGATTACAGTGGAGCAGAAAAAGAAGGTGGCCGTCTTAGGCCTGGGCATTGAAAACCTGGCTTTAACCGGGTATTTGTTGGAGCAGGGTGCCGATGTTACGGTCTGTGACCGGCGGACCCCGGAGCAACTGGGGGAACGTTATACGACCTTACAGAAGATGGGGGTTGCTTTCCGGCTTGGCCCGTCCTACCTGGAAGGGCTGGAAGACTTTCAAGTGTTGTTCCGTTCACCCGGCTTGCCTTTGTTCCAACCGGAGTTGATGGACGCCATGCGCCGGGGCGTGGAGGTAACCAGCGCGATCAGGCTCTTTGTTTCTTTGTGTCCCTGTCCGATTGTGGGGGTAACCGGAACGAAAGGGAAAGGAACCACTTCGGCGCTGATCCACCGGATGCTGGCGATGAGCCAGCGGCGTTGCGGCGCCCAAGCCTTTTTGGGAGGAAATATCGGGATTGCGCCTTTTTCTTTTTTGCCGCAGATCACCCCGGCCGATCTGGTTGTTTTGGAGCTCTCCAGCTTTCAGTTGGAGGATATGGACGAAAGTGTGCCGATTGCTGTTGTGACGAATATTACCGAGGATCATTTAACGGCGGCGGATCCGTACAATCCCAACTACCATCCTTCCCGGGAAGCATATGTCCAGGCCAAAACCAATCTCTTCCGGCACCAGGATGCTTCCGGGGTCACGATCCTCAACCATGACGATCCGACCTGCCGGGTCCTGCCGGAACTGGTCCCGGGGACGCTGCTCTGGTACGGTAGCCGTCCCCAGCCGGTAGGGGCCTGGTATGAGCAGGTACCGGGCGGCCAATACAAGATCCTTTGGAATCTGGACGGCAAAGATGAGGAGTTGATTGGGAGCGACCGGATTAGACTCCGGGGTGAGCACAACCTCTTAAATATTGCGGCGGCGGCGTTGGCGGCCGCGCAGGCGGGGGCGGACCGGGACAGCATTGTGGAGGCGATCAGTACCTACAATGGTCTTGAGCACCGGCTGGAGTATGTGACGACCGTTGACGGGGTGCAATACTTTGACGACTCCTTTGCCACGGCGCCGGAACCGACCATTGTTGCCCTGCGTGCTTTTGCGGAACCGATCGTATTGATTGCCGGCGGTGTTGATAAAGGGGCTGACTACCGGCCTTTGGCCGAGGAGATTATCACCGGTTCGGTGAAGGCGGTGGTGTTGATCGGGAAGATGGCTCCGGTCCTTAAGGAGCTGATCATCAGGGTGGGAATGGAGAAAGGAAAAGTGCCGTTCCTGGCGGAAGGGGGCGCCGATATGGCGTCGATCATGGCGGTGACGAGGGAAATCGCCCGGCCCGGCGATGTGGTTTTGCTCTCGCCCGCCTGCGCCAGTTTTGATCTGTTTAAAAACTATAAGGAGCGGGGCGATCTTTTTAAACAAGCCGTGTTGGCCTTGGCGGCTCAACGGGAAAAGACGGTTTAACAAGTGAAAGAGGAAAACCCCATGCGGATAAGGAAGGATAAAAGGTCAAGAGGGAGGAGAAGAGTGGAGGAGAGCGGAGAACAAGCCGAGGGGAGCGCTGTTTAAAGGAGGTTGCAATGGCTGGTATTGCAGGTATCTGTCGGACTGGCGAATATGAACTGGTGGAAAAGATGCTGGCGAAGATTGGCCACCGCGGACCGGGCGGTCAAAAAGTGATTGTGAAAAACGGGGGTGTCCTTGGGGTGGTCTATCGGGAGGGAAGCCGCCTACCGTTCATCAACCGGTCCCGGTGGGGCGCCGTCTGGGACGGGCGTTTCTCCCGTAATCTGGAGCGGGTGGAAACCGACACCCCGTTGGCGCTGGCGGCTATAAAGGACGGGAAAGTTTTGCTCGTCCGGGACGGGCTCGGCATTTCCCCGCTTTACTATGGTGAAATTGATGGGACTTTGGTCTTTGCGTCAGAAGTTAAAGCTTTGGTCGGGATCGTTCCGAAAGTGCTGGAGTTTCCGCCCGGCCATAAATATGTCTCCGGTGAAGGTTTCCAACGGTTTTTCGGGTTAAAACCGGTCGAGACCTGGCCATTACCGGAAGAAGAAGCCGCACACCGCTTGCGAAAAGCATTGGAGCAAGCGGTTGACGATTATATAAAAGACCAAAACGAGGTGGGTTCGCTCCTCTCCGGTGGTCTCGATTCCAGTACTTTGGCGGCTTTGGCCCGTCGGCGGGTGAAACGGTTACACACCTTTGCTTGCGGGCTGGAAGGGGCATCCGATCTGGAGTACGCCAGGGTGGTGGCGAAACATATCGGCTCCATTCACCACGAGGCGGTTTATTCGTCTGCGGATATCTGGAGGGTTTTACCTGATGTGATCTACCATTTGGAGTCCTTTGACGCCCTGCTCATCCGTTCCGCGGTTACCCATTATTTAGTATCCAAAATGGTTGCCGATTATGTTCCAGCCGCTTTTTCCGGCGAAGGCGGGGACGAGCTGTTTGCCGGTTATGATTACTACAAAGAATTGCCGCCGGAAGCTTTGAACGGAGAATTGATTGAGAGTGTCAAACGGCTTCATAATACGGCGTTGCAACGGGTTGACCGTACTGCCGCCGCCTACGGGACCGACACTTACGTCTGTTTCCTGGCGCCGCCCGTGGTGAAACTGGCGGTACGGATCCCGGTTGAGTACAAACTGTACCAGGAAGCCGGTGATGAACCGGTGGAAAAATGGATTTTAAGAAAAGCGGTGGAGGATTTGCTCCCTGATGATGTGCTCTGGCGGCCGAAAGTAAAATTCTGGGAGGGGGCAGGAGTGGGGGACCGGATTGCGGCCTACGCCGAAACCCGGATCAGTGATGCCGATTTCCGCCGGGAACGCCGCTTGCCGGATGGTTCTAATCTAAACACCAAAGAAGAACTGTTTTATTACCGTATTTTTAGGGAACACTTCGGGACACTTTCGGATCTTTCTTTTGTCGGCCGGACGAAGGCTGCGCCCGGAAAGCCGGTCGCCATTTGAAGGAAGACAAAAAAGCACGGCCGTTGACGGATTCCCTTCCGGGTCAACGGTTCTTGGGTCAAGGTCGCCCGGAAGGGTTTTCTTTTTCTGGCTTAAAGGGAAGGGGTTTCCGGAGGGACAAAGGCATTGTAGATCCGGCGCATGGCCTCTTCAAAATCTTTATTTTCAACGCCGACAATGATATTGATCTCGCTGGAACCCTGGTCAATCATACGGACGTTGACTCCGCCCGCGGCGAGAGCGGTAAAGAGCTTGGCGGCGATGCCGGGCGTGTAAGCCATGCCTAGGCCGACTGTGGCGATCAGCGCAATATCTTTGATCACTTCAATGGAGTCAGGCTTACAGACGTGGTCGATATCGGCCAGCACTTGGTCCAACTTATTTGGGTTGAGTTGATTATCGGCAATCACCAGGGAAATGGTGTCGATCCCCGAAGGCATGTGTTCAAAAGAGATCCCATGATCTTCGATGACCGACAGCAGTTTACGGCCGAAGCCCAATTCCGAATGCATCAGCGTTTTCTCGATGGCGATGATGGTGAACCCTTTCCGCCCGGCAATCCCGGTGATCGAGCCGGGGGGACGATAATTCCCGTTATCACTGACAATCAAAGTGCCGGGGGCCTCCGGGTCATTGGTGTTTTTGATATTAATCGGAATCTTGGCCTCCCGGACCGGAAAGATTGCTTCTTCATGCAGAACCGAAGCACCCATATAGGCCAACTCCCGAAGTTCACGGTAGGTGACCTCCCGGATCGGTTTCGGGTTTTTAACGACCCGGGGATCCGCCATGAGAAAACCGGGGACGTCAGTCCAGTTCTCGTAGAGCGCGGCGTTTACCCCGCGGGCGATAATGGCACCGGTAATGTCCGAACCACCCCGTGTGAAGGTGTGGATTTGGCCGCCGGCGGTTGACCCGTAAAAGCCGGGGATAACGGCCCGTGGATAACGAGCGAGCTCCCGGCTGAGCACGGTTTGGGTTTTTACCGCATTAAAACGGCCTTCCGCGTCAAAGAAGATGACATCAGCCGCGTCCACAAAAGCAAATCCTAAATAGGCGGCGAGGATTTTGCCGTTCAGAAACTCACCGCGACTGGCCGTGTAATCAGCGGAAGCGCCGGCTTTGATCCGCGCTTCGATTTCATCCAGGTCCGCCTGGAGATCTAAAGAAAGCCCCAGTTCGGTGCAGATGGTGAGATACCGCTCTTTGATGAGGGCAAAGACTTCGGTGAAGGGTTGCCCTTTTTGGGCGAGGACATGACATTTATATAGAAGGTCGGTGATTTTATGATCATGCTTGTCTCTTTTTCCGGGGGCAGAAGGAATAATGTACCGACGGGTGGGATCTGCTTCCACAATGTTACGGACCTTTCGGAACTGAGAGGCATTGGCCAGGGATGAACCGCCGAATTTTGCAACTTTGATCTCCATCTGTTTCCTCCTTTACAAAATCCGACCGGGTGGGGATCGTAATTTCTAGAAAATATTAGGCGTAAAAGACTGAACGCCTTCTTCTTTACTAAGATTTAATACTTTGGCCGGGATAATAAGGGCTGGAGTGCCGCGCGGACAGTCTTCAGAGCAACGGTCAGGTTTAATAGTTTAACCATAAAGGGGACAAGGACATGGCTTTTTCGACCGAAAAATCTTTTGTCCATAAATGGTTGGGCAAACTCAAATCCGATCTGGAAGAACGTCTGCGCCCGGAGCGGGCAGAGCAAAACCGTGCAGAGCAGGAGAAGGGGCTGGGGAAACGGCCGCTTTCGATCCGGATCGCCATGGTTTTAAATCTCCTGAACTATCCCCTGTACTGGTCGGGGCTTGTTTTAGGCGGTTGGCTTCTCCTCGAATACCTGTCCGCCCCTTTTCTGCCGCCCACGGTCCGGGCGCAAGTGCGAAGTTACAGCCAACCATTGGTGGCGGTTTGCGGACCGGCAGCGGTGGGTTACTGGACCAATTGGCTGGCGATTAAGATGCTTTTCCATCCCCAACGGAAAAATGCGGTTTGGTGGGGGTTGATCCATGCCCGGCGGGAAGATCTGGTCTTCAACTTGGCTGCGGGGATTCAGTCGGCGATGATCGCCCCGGAGATTATCCGGGATTACCTTTACGAGCAAGGCGTCCTTAAGAAGTTGACCGCGACCTTTGCCGGGGCGCTGGATGGCCTAATCCGGGACCCCCAGTTTCAGCAGGAATTGCAGGAAGTTATGGCCGGATTGCTCGCCCGGATCGGTACCGACCCGCGGACCAAAGCCCATCTCGACCAGTACCTTGATCAGCTAATCCAGGAATGGAGCAACGAAAGCGTTGGCGGGAAGGTTCTGGTGTGGACGAAGGAGCTTTGGGCAAAAGCACTGCACAAACCGATCATGGGATTACTGGCACAGTTGCCCGCGCAGGCCGCTTATTTGACCGAACGGCTCGTAGCTTATCTGGAAACCCTGCCGGTTAAGTTGGTCGCCGGGGAAAAGACGGTCGAACCGCTGGTGGCCGATTTAATCGCCGAAGGGGTGCGGGGGATCGATCTGGAAAACGTGATCCGTACCCAATTAAAAAAGCTGGATCCGGCCGCCCTTGAGCGCTTATTAACCGCCAACGTCTCGGCGGAACTGGTTTTCATCCAGACTTCCGGGGGCATTTTCGGCTTCCTGGTGGGACTGGCGATTCTCTACCCGCCCTTGCGCCCGGTTTTTTTACTGGTCGGCTTGGCGCTGTGGGTAGTTTACCTCCGTACGGTTGAAAAAAAATGAACCAGCGTTGGTGCTGGTTCAGACAATCTGTGCTTTGTCTTCGGGGAGAACCGTAAGTTCTGCAGTTTTGCCCTCCCGTTCGCTTAGGATTTTTTCGATACTAACCAACTGGACACAGACGATAAACAATTCCATTGCCGTTTTCAACTCGGCAAGCGGCGGGTAAGTGGGGGCAATGCGGATGTTTTGGTCCAGGGGATCGATCCCGTAGGGGAAGGTCGCCCCGGCTTTGGTCAGTTCGACACCGGCGTCGGCCGCCATCTGCACCACTTTTTTGGCGCAGCCCGGCATGGTGTTGAAGCTGATGAAGTAGCCGCCTTGTGGACGGCTCCAGGTTGCGATCTTCTGAGTGCCCAATTCGGTCTCTAAAAGATTGAGGACCAGATCGAATTTGGGGCGGATGAACGCCGCATGTTTTTGCATGTGCAACCGGACATTATGCGCCGTTTTAAAGAAGCGGACATGGGCCAGTTGGTTTAGTTTGTTCGGGCCGATGGTTTGGATGGCCATCTGTTTGGTTAGGCGGTTGATGTTTTGGCGACTGGAGGCAACCATGGCCAGTCCCGCTCCGGCATACGTAATCTTCGAAGTTGAACTGAAGATATAAACCCGGTCCGGATGATTGGCTTCTTTGCAAGCGGTGAGAATGTTCTTTAAGGGAACCGGGGCGGCGGTGAAATCATGCCAAGCATAGGCGTTATCCCAAAAGATCCGGAAATCCGGGGCTTGCGTTTTCATCCGCGCCAGGCGGGTTACCACCTGATCCGAATAGGTGATTCCGGTGGGGTTGCTATGTTTGGGTACACACCAGATTCCCTTGATGGTTTCATCCTTGGCCACCAGTTCTTCGACGAAATCCATATCGGGTCCATCGTCCAGCAGCGGAACGGTGACCATTTCAATATTGAAAAACTGACAGATGGCAAAATGCCGGTCATAACCCGGGCTCGGGCAGAGGAATTTGACGGGGTGCCGACCCCAGGGGGCATGCTGCCCGTCCACGCCGAATAATAAGGCCCGGGCGATTAGATCGTGCATCAGAGCCAAACTGGAGTTGCCATGGATAATAATCTCCTCCGGTTGGACTTCCAATAATTCGCCAAACAGTCGACGGGCCTCCGGCAACCCGCCAAGGCCGCCGTAATTCCGGCAGTCGGTTCCGTCTTCGGCCAGGTGGTTCCGGTCAAGACCTTCAAAGAGGCCGGAGGAGAGATCCAGCTGTTCGGGGCATGGTTTGCCGCGGGACATATTGAGTTTCAGTCTTTTCTGTCTGAACTCTTCATACTTTAAGAATAAATGTTTTTGCATATGACGTAGGGTATCAGTATTCAATGTTAATAAATCCACCATCTAGAAATCCCCCTGCCAAAGTGAGTCGTCATTATTTTAATTATAAGGAAGGCTAGATCGAAAAGCAACAAAGAGGCGAAAGTATACAAGTATACCTTATTAATAACCTTGGGCCTTGCGGAAAGCTCCTGGACGCCTGTCCTGACCAAACGGGATAAACCGGCTTTTCAGCCGGGTCCGGCTTCCTTAGATAAATTATTATAAATAAAAGCCGGGGAAAGACAGCGGTAAACCCGTATCGCGCTTTGGACGCTACCAATGGAATATTGTTCCTTAACCTAAGATACGGAAGGAATTTATTGTTGCTCAGCGAAACTCTAAAGGAAAGTGGCCGGTTGAATTTAACTTTTTCAACCGGTTTCAGGTAATGCCGATCTGTGATTGGAAAACGCGCTGAGGAGGAGAAAACATGTGGCAATTGTTCTTAAGCGGTGGTCCGGTGATGTATCCTTTGTTATTCTGTTCGGTCATGGTTCTAGCGATTACCATTGAACGCCTTTGGTTTTTTATTGGTCAGCGGGGGGACACCGATGAGATCAGAAGGATTGTCTTCCGCTTGATGGAGAAGAATGCTCCTCTGGAAGCCATTCAATATTTACAAAAAATCAACCAGCCGGTGGCGCGGATGTACCAAGCGGCGCTGCTTCAATACGGGAAACCCCAGTTCGAAGTGGAGATTTCGTTACGGGATGCGGGGGAAATCGAGATCCGGAAGATGGAACGGGGTTTGGGGCTGCTCAACGTGATTATTACAGCGGCTCCCCTCCTCGGCCTCCTCGGAACGGTGACCGGGATCATTACCAGTCTTAATGTGTTAAAGGCACTACAAGGCGTGGCCTCCCCGGCGCAGTTGAGCGGGGGGATTGCCGAAGCTTTGCTGACAACGGCCTTTGGGTTAAGTATCGCCATTCCCGCCCTCTTTTTGCAGCACTGGTTCAATACCATCATTGAAAAGCGGATCCAGGTGATGAACCAGATGAGCAAGGAGTTTCTCGGCAACTACAGGAACCGAGGTGAGTAGCGTTATGTTTAAACGCAAACCGAATGTTGCCCGTTTGAATATTGTCCCGATGATTGATATCATGTTCTATCTTGTGCTCTTTTTTATGGTTTTTACGACTTTCCGGACCTCAGTTTCCGGGATTCCTTTGGAATTGCCCACTTCCAGCCAGGCCGCGGATTTGGTGGAAGAAAGGGTGATGGTTACCATCGATCGGCAAGAAAAAGTGTACTATGGTGATGAAGAAATCTCCTTATCCAAACTTACGGAAAGGCTAACGCCGCTGGCTGCCGCCAATCCCAGGTTGTTGGTGGTGATCAATGCCGATACGCGGGTGACTTACGGGCGGTTGATCGCGGTCATGGATGCGATCACTGGAGCCGGGGTGACTCAACCGGCGTTGGCGGTTGAAAAGAAAAAATAAGCGCTGTCCACCGGTGCTCACTAGGGGGTTTTGTTATGGATAAACTCCGCTCCGGAGAACTGACGAGAAAGGCCGCTTCTTTTTTTCTGGCGGTGGGGTTACATGCACTTCTTTTCGTGATCCAGATCGGTGGGTACTGGCGGGCCGGCGGCGACGAATTCGGTTACATGCT
>JAAYMP010000081.1 GCA_012521315.1 Bacillota bacterium | reverse complement strand
CTGGACTATGGTTTACGCCGGCGTCTCCGGCGCGAACTAAAGGAGCTCCAGACCAAACTGGGGTTTACCGCCATCTTCGTCACTCACCAGCAGGAGGAGGCCCTTGCGCTTTCGGAAAGGTTGGCGGTGATGCAAGCAGGCCGGATTCTTCAAGTGGGAACGGCGGCCGAAGTCTATACCAGCCCGGCACACCCCTTTGTGGCAACCTTTCTGGGCGATGCTAACCTGATTCCATGTGACGCCTTTCCCACCGCCGAGGGGCTGCAGGTCCGACCCCAGGACGGGCAGGTGATCACCCTCCCGGCGGTGGGAAACCATCCGGCCGGCGCCGACGCGACGGAGACGCCCGGCGGGCGTTACTACCTGATGGTCCGCCCCGAAGATGTCGTCCTTGACCCCGAAGCGCCCATTTACCGCGGGACGATCAAAACCTGGGAGTATCTAGGCTACGCTTCCTATGCCGAGGTGAAAACCGGACCTGGCCTGACCATCAAAGTATTAACCGGAAAAGAGACCCGTTTGGCACCGGGGGCGCCGGTCGGGCTTTCTTTCCGGCTCTCCGCCTTGAAATTGCTCCCCATAAATGGTAACCCACCATCATAGAATGGAGAAAAAGCCCTTTTGTTAAAAATTATCGAAATTTATAAGAGGAAAACGGCAAAGATCCGCCAAATAGTATGGTGTGAAGGGGAGTTTTTCAAGGGGGGAGCGTTGTGTTGGCAAAGATGGACTTAGGCGGGGTCTGGGAACTGCATCCGGTGGCAGAGTTCAGCAGCCTCTGGTTGAGTGAGGATGTTCCCGCTGAAGGCTGGGTCACGCAGGAAATTCCCGGTCAATGGCAGGAGCTTAAGGAATTTTCCGGGTACGCCGGGAAAATGATCTACCGCCGTAACTTCCGTTTCACACCGGAACCAGACCGGATTTACCGCCTGGAGATCGGGGGCGTTTTCTATAAATATCGGGTTTACCTTAATAACTATGCCATCGGGGGCCAGGAAGGCTATTTCTATCCTTCTTCCTATAACATCACTCCCTATTTACGGGAGGAGAACCAACTCCTCCTGGAGGTGGAGTCGCCCGGGGAAAAAGGTAACCGGGTGACGACGCCGGTTGTCACCGGAATCTTCGCGGGTCATCCCGTTTTTCCGGAAGGGTTTAACCCCGGCGGCCTCTGGCGGCCCGTGCGGATCCTCAGTAGTGGTCCGGCTTTTATTGAAGGCTGGCATTTGGGCACGGAGGAGCTGACGGAGGATGAAGCGACCCTCAAGTTAAAACTGGAGGTCTATGCCGACCGGCCGGCCGAGATCAACGTCCACCTGCAACTTGTCCCCCATAATTTTGACGGCCAGCATTACCAACAGATTTTTCCCCTTAAATTGGCAAAAGGGACAAACCAATTGTCGACCAGCTTCACCCTGCACGGGGTTCGTCCTTGGCAGACCTGGGACCGGGGCACGCCTTGCCTCTACCGGACCTCTCTGTCTTTGCAGGCGAAAGGTGAAACTTGGGATGCCCAGGAGATCCGCTTTGGGATCCGGACTTTTACCCTTCAGAACATGATCCCCTATCTGAACGGCCAACGACTCCTGGCCAAAGGGAGTAATTATCTCCCGTCCGCGCTTTACCTGAGCAAGGTGGAGAAGGAGGACTACCAACGGGAGATTGCCCTTTTGCAGCAAAGCCACCAAAATATGGTCCGTTGTTACCAACACGTGGAGAAGCCCGAATTTTACGAGGCCATGGATGAAGCCGGGATTATCGTCTGGCAGGATTTTCCCCTCCCGGCCGGTTCAACCTTTACCAACCTGACCAACCTTTTGCAGCAGGTGGAAGCGGCCTATAACCTACTGGGGAATCATCCGTCGGTGGCGATCTGGACGGTCTGCAACCAGAGCGGGTTTGAAGTGTTGCCGCCGGAACGGCCCAATGTCAACTTCCGCCGGGTTGTGCAGAAGTTGGCCCAACGCCTGGCGGAGATCGACCCGTGGCGGCCGGTGATCCCCCTTTCGGGCCGGGGGTCGCTCGGGACGGCGGTTGACACCGGGTTCAATTTCCAGTATCCGGAGGAGATCCACCGGTTTGACCAGTACCGGCGGGGTGTAAAACAACGCCGGATCCGTTTTGTCTCCTGGTTTGGCCGGGCGGCGCTGGGTTCGGCTGAACCGGAGGAAAAAACGCGTTCACGCAGCCAAAAACAACAGGCGGAAACCTTGCGTTACTACATTGACCGCCTGCGCTTTCATAAATATCGACCCACCGGCGGGATGCTTTTCTTCTGTTTCCGCGCTTTGGGCACGGGGCTCTCCTGGTCGGTGGTGAACGGAGAAGGCCAGCCCAAGGAGGGGTTTGCCTTGGCGGCCCTTTGTTACCGTCCGGTTTATGTCTTTGTCCTTTTACCCAGGGAAAAATACCGGATCGGTACGCTCCTGCAGGCGCCGGTTTGTTTCAGTAATGACCGGATTGCTCCCGGTCAACCGCCGGTCCCGGTAAAGGCGCGGCTGACCGACCCCCGGGGGCAACTGGTCTGGAAAGACCAGTGGACCGTCCAGCCCCGTCCAGACGACGAAACCCGGATCCTCGGCGAAATCTCCGTTATGCTGATGACCAAGGGAGTCTACGGGCTGAACCTCCAATGGCAGGACCGGGAAGAAACCGTTGAGAATAACTACCAGATTAACGTGGTTTAGGACTTTTTGCAAAAACGTCAAAAATTTGCTGTTGACTTTATTCGCCGGCGCCCTTATAATTACAGATAACATCGACAGGAATAATTATACATTCGATTGGAAAAGGCGAGGAAGGACTCGGTTTTTACTGTGCGGGCCTAGAGAGCAGGCGGTTGGTGGAAGCCTGTACCGGCGGTAAAAATCTTCCCGGTCTGGAGCTGTCGGAAGGAACCCGCAGGCGCTTGGGGCGTGGGGCGGTCAGTAATTCCGGCCGGAAGGATCACGTTACGATTTGGTCCGGCAAGCAGTTACCGGGTCACTAAGTCTCTGCGTCGCGCAGAGAGAAGTAGGGTGGCACCACGAGCCTCTCGTCCCTATGGGATGAGGGGTTTTGCTTTTTTAGATGGCTTCGCCAGAGGGAAAGTGACGGAGGTGTTATGGATGAAAGTTCTGGTGCTTGATAATGTTTCCGAGCAGGCGGTGGCGATCCTGCGGGAGCAGGGGATCGAGGCCGAAGTCTCCCCCACACTGCCGGAGGAAGAATTGATCGCCAAGATTCCGCCCTATGAGGGGATGATTGTCCGCAGCCAAACGAAGGTCAATGCACGGGTGATCGCAGCGGCGACCAACTTGAAAGTGATCGGCCGGGCCGGGGTGGGCGTGGACAATGTGGATCTGGACGCCGCTACCAGCAAAGGTGTGATCGTCCTGAACGCTCCCGATGGGAACACCATCTCCACGGCGGAGCACACGATCGCTATGATCATGGCCTTGGCCCGGAAGATTCCCCAGGCCCACAGTGCGCTCAAAGCGGGCTGTTGGGACCGGAAAAGTTACACCGGGGTGGAGGTCAACGGTAAGACCTTGGGGATTGTCGGGATGGGACGGATCGGGACTGAAGTAGCCCGGCGGATGCAGGCGATGGGGATGACGGTTTTGGCCTTCGACCCTTATCTCACCGAAGAAAAAGCGGCGAAACTGGGTGTCCGCCTGGTTGCCCTGGATGAGTTGCTGGCGGCCGCTGATTTTATCACGGTCCACACCCCGCTGACCAAAGAGACCAAAGGCTTGCTCAATGCCGAGACCCTGAAACGGACCAAGCCGGGCGTGCGGATTGTGAACTGTGCCCGCGGCGGGATCGTTGATGAAGAGGCCTTGGCCGACGCGATCGAAGCCGGGCAAGTGGCCGGGGCGGCGCTGGATGTCTTCAGCGAAGAACCGCCCACCAACCAAAGGTTGATTGACCTCCCCCAAGTAATCGTCACCCCGCATCTGGGGGCCTCAACCGCTGAGGCTCAGGTTAACGTGGCGATTGACGTGGCGGAGGAGATGGCGAAAGTGCTAAAGGGCGAGCCCTTCAAAAATGCGGTTAACTTGCCGACGGTCCGGCCGGAGGTGATGAAGATCCTGGCCCCCTATTACCCCCTCGCCGAAAAACTGGGCCGTCTGATCGGGCAACTGACCGAAGGCCGCCTGCAGCGGCTTGAGGTGGAATA
The DNA here is from genome assembly GCA_012521315.1 of Bacillota bacterium. GTDB lineage: Bacteria > Bacillota > UBA4882 > UBA10575 > UBA10575 > Capillibacterium. Next base: position 3,297 of record JAAYMP010000081.1, on the reverse strand, counting down.
CAGTGGGCAGATTACCGAATACGACCTGAACCCGCTCACCACCCTGGTCGTGGAAGGGTTGTTAAAACCGATCTTAAACAGCGAGGTGAATATGGTCAACGCCCGTGTTTTGGCGAAACAGCGGGGAATTAAAGTGGCCGAGCGGCGTGAGGCCAGCGATCCCGATTATAACAATAAAATCCGGGTCAAGACCATCTCCGACCGGGGCGAGCGGGTGGTAGCGGGGACCTTCTTCCGCCAAAACGACCAGCGGGTAGTGGAGATTGACGGGTACCATTTTGACGTGTTCCCCCACGGCCATCTGCTGATCGCTCCCCACCAGGACAAGCCCGGGATCATTGGCCAGGTCGGAACCATCTTGGGCCGGGCCGGCATTAACATCGCCTATATGCAGGTGGGCCGGAAAGAAGTAGGCGGAAAAGCAATTATGGTCCTCACGGTTGATCATGAGATCCCGGCGGCGGTCTTGGCTCAGATCAAACAAGTAGAAGGCATTGACAACCCAGTCCAGGTATGGCTGTAAAAGACGGTAAGCGCCAGCCGGATGGTGGGAAAACAAAGAAACCTCCCGCTGACCGCAGCGGGAGGTTTCTATTTTTGGCCGTAAACGCCGCGGAAAATGGGCAAAATTAAGACAATAGCCGATTTACGCAGGAATTGACGGCCGCCGTGCCGAAGAATATATTAATATTATTTGTAAACTACGATCGTGATGGAGAAACGGAGTGACGTACTTGGACTTAAAAGCGCTCATCCGGGAGATCCCGGACTTTCCCCAGCCGGGGATCAGTTTTAAAGACATTTCCACCGTGATTGGTAATGCCAAAGCCTTCCATTATATTGTTGAGGAGCTGGCCAAGGGCTTCCGGGGGGACCGGCCGGAAGTGGTGGTCGGGATCGAGTCCCGCGGTTATATTATCGGGGCCCCCCTGGCTTACGCCTTGGGCGCTGGGTTTATCCTGGTCCGAAAACCGGGAAAACTGCCGGCCGCCACCGAACGGATCGAATATACCTTGGAGTACGGTGAGAACGCGCTTGAGATCCATAAAGATGCGATCCGCCCCGGACAGCGGGTGCTGATCGTCGACGATATTCTGGCCACCGGCGGGACCGTCTCCGCCACGGCGGAACTGGTTCGACGGCTCGGCGGTGAGATTATTGGCTATGCTTTCCTGGCCGAACTGGATGCCCTGCAAGGCCGGGCTAAACTGACCGATGCCCCCATCATCTCGCTGGTCCATTACGAGGATTAGGACTTTTACTGTAATTATCATCAAAAAGACTGCGGCCAGACGCACCACCGGACCCGCACGGCCATATGATATAAGAAAAAAGAAAAGCGGAGGGATGCCGGATGGATGTGGAAAACTATGGCCGTAGAGACCGTAACGAGGGGTTGGTGTTTCTCCTCTTGCTTTTGCTGATTATCATCTTGGCCTGCGAATAGTTTTAAGGGGCTGACTGCTTAACGGACCCCGCCCCAAGAAAAAACGATTGTTGAGGCGGAGGGTTATCCGGCAAACCGTGGTTTCCACGGTTTTGTTTTTGACCCGGCCGAATAAAGGAAGAGGTTGGAAGATGATTTTGCTGATTACACTAAATGCCCACTATGTCCATACCGCTTTGGCGCTCTATACCTTGCAGGCCTATTGCCGGAAGGATCTTCCGGATCTGGAGGTAATGGAGTTTAATATCAACCAAAGCCTGGACTGGATCCTGGGTGAGATCTACCGAAAAAACCCGCGAATCCTGGGGATCTCGACGAACATCTGGAACATTACCGCTTCTTTGGAGTTGGTGGACCGGGTGAAAAAAGTACGCCCGGAGACGGTGGTGATCCTGGGCGGGCCCGAGGCCACCGCCGATTATGCTGCTATTCTCCAGCGACCGGGGGCGCCCGACTTTATTGTCCTGGGGGAAGGGGAAGAGACCTTCCGCCAACTCCTGCTCCAACTGGAGCGAGGACAAGCCGACTATGCCAGCATTGACGGGCTGGCGTGGCGCCAAGAGGGACAGGTTCAACGGACCCCGGACCGGCCGCCCATCGATCCGGCGACGATCCCCTTTCCCTACCCCGACCTGTCCGCCTTGCGTCACCGGATTCTTTATTACGAAGCTTCCCGGGGTTGCCCCTTCCGCTGTACCTATTGCCTGTCGGGCTGGGAAGAGACGAAGCTGAGGACTTTACCCCTGGACCGGGTGAAGGCCGATCTGAAAAGATTCATCGCGGCGGGCGCCCGCACCGTAAAACTGATCGACCGCACCTTTAATCTGGACCGGAGGCGGGCGGCTACCGTCCTCCAGTTTCTGTTGGAACAGGGGGGCGCGACCGAGTTCCATTTTGAACTGGTGGGCGAGCTCTTGGACGAAGAACTGATCCGGCTCCTGAAGACGGCGCCGGCCGGGCGCTTCCGGGTGGAGATCGGCGTCCAGTCCACTTGCGCTGCCGCCCTCAAGGCGGTCCGGCGGGATCAAAATTTGGCCGTTTTACGGGCCAACTGTTTGGCGTTGACCGCCAAGGAGAGTGGGTTGGACCAGCCGCGCCCCCTTGTCCACTTGGATCTGATCGCCGGGCTCCCTTACGAAGATCTGGCGACCTTTGGCCGTTCGTTCGACTGGACTTTTCGCTTGCATCCCGACGAACTACAACTGGGTTTTCTGAAGCTGCTGAAAGGCTCGCCCCTCCGGGCCCGGGCCGGGGAGTACGGTTATACCTTTACCGCCACGCCCCCCTACGAAATTCTCGGGAATAAGTGGCTTTCCTATGCCGACCTCTTGGTGCTGAAAGGGGTGGAGGAGATGGTTGAGGAGTTTTTCAATGCCCGCCGTTTCCGCTACACTTTGGCCTATCTTTTCCGGGACGAGACCCTATCCCTTTGGACCTTCTTTGTGGCGCTGGCCCGTTTTGGTCAAGCCCAAGGCTGGCGTGGACAGGCCCGGAAACCCGCCGCCCTCTTTAATGGACTATGGCGGTTTTTAACCGGTGAGTTTCCGGCCCAAACCGGGCGAGAGCCATGGCCGATCGAACACTTGCGGGCGCTCTTAACCTTCGACTTTTACCTGAGCGGCACCGGGGGGGACGCTCCCGGGTGGTTGACGCCCCAAGCGGCGGATCTGCGCGACGCGGTGAAAAAAGTGTTGAACGATCCGGCGCAGAAGATCATTCCGCTCCCGACTGGCCGGCCCGTCAGTGAATTGCGCCGGCGGATGCTGGTCTTCCGTTTCGGGCTTGATCCGGAGACCGGGGAGGAAGGCTGCTGTCCGGTCCTGATTTACCGGCCGGCCCAAGGCCGCCCG
>JAAYMP010000080.1 GCA_012521315.1 Bacillota bacterium | reverse complement strand
CGCAGTTTTTCGTAGGTCTCTTCTTCAATCCGCACATGTAAATTCTTTCGCTTTACACTCATTTTCCCCTTTGTCTCCTTGGGTCTATTATCCCCTCCCGGGCCAAAGTTATGGGGCCGGCTTCAGGTTTTCGGACTGACTCTCTTCAAGTTCGTGGCGGACGATCTGTTCGGTCAGTTTGGCCAGGAAATGATTGAGGCTTTCGCCGGCTGGGATAAAGATTAATTCCATTTTAAAGCTGGGCTGGTGAGCGGAGATTTCGGCCAGGAGAACGCGGCGGTCATTCGAGTAAACCTTACTGGCCAGTTGGATTGATTTCATGACATTTTGGACCATGACCGACGGCGTTAACCACCAGCGGGTCGACAGTTCTTCGTGGAGAGCATGCCAGAAGGTACTGAATAAAATGTTCGTCAACTCACTGAGGAAAGATTCGTCGGCCTTGTTCAGGTAAAACTTGCGGAACGGGCGTTTTCTTTTCATTTTCATATTGGCCAGTTCCATCGCGGTTTCCCGGGAGAAACAAAGGTATAATTCGCCTTTCAGGTCACCGGTGACACGGGAGTGGAAACCCACCTCGGCGATAGGCGTATGTTCTAAGTTTTGGAGCAACCACGAGAAAGGAAGAAAAAAGAAACCGGTCAGTTCCATATCGATCGGCTGCGGGAAAAAAGAAGAAAGCTTGTCTTGTAGGGAATGGACGCTTGTTTGGTATAGTTTCTCCAGTTTGTTGACGCCGTGTTCGTCGTTGAGAAGCGGAGAATAAAAAAGACCCTCCTTCATGACAATAGCCATCAAAATCACCCCGTTCAGATCTAGGTCAAGGATCTATTCTTTTCCATTAATTATTTTCCTTTCCATAAGATGGAATGATTATCCAGATAAAAAACGTTTTTTGGAAAGTAAAAAACGTAAGATCTCAAGTGCGGGTAACAGATAATCACGGAAAAACAGTGAAGTTGGCGATTTTTCTCCTGGCGTTGACACGAAATATTGATCCGCCGCGGTTCCGGTAAAAAAACCTGCCGGTCGCCAAGACCGGCAGGTTTTTGGCAAGTCAATCCACAGTTTGCTGTTCCATCTCCCGCAGCAGGCGCCGGAGGACTTTCCCGACGGCGTTACGGGGGAGGGCATCGATGATTTGGATCTTCGGTACTTTGAACTTGGACAAGTGGGCGAGGCAATATTGTTTTAGCTCCTTCTCTGTGACTTCCGCCCCGTCTTTTAAAACCACAAAGGCCTTGGGCACTTCGCCGCGGAGCGGGTGGGGGATCCCGGTGACCGCCACTTCTTTCACCGCCGGATGGGTGTAGAAGAAATCCTCAAGTTCACGGGGGTAAATTTTTTCACCGCCCATGATGATCATGTCTTTTAGGCGGTCGGCGATAAAGATATAGCCATCGTCATCCATATAGACGAGGTCACCCGTGTGCAGCCAGCCGTCGTCGGTAAAGACCAGCGCGGTTTCGGCCGGGTTGTTCCAGTAACCCTGCATGACTTGGGGGCCTTTAACGAGAAGTTCACCGATCACGCCACTGGTGGTAATCTCTTCGCCGGTTGTCGGGTCGACGATCTTCACCTGCGTATCGGAGATGGGGACACCGATACTCCCGGGTTTAACCGTCCCGTAAATCGGAGTCACCGTGACGATGGGGGAACACTCCGAGAGTCCGTAACCTTCCACCAGTTTCCCGCCGGTTATTTGTTGAAACCGTTCTTGGACCGCCGGGGGCAACGGTGCGGAGCCGCTGACACAAGCCCGGATGGAACTGAGGTCATAACCTTGACTATCGCGCATGGCGATCGCGGCGTACATGGCGGGAACACCCATGAAAAGATTGGGTTTATATTTGCTAATGGACTGCATAATTTCGTTGAGATCAAACCGCAAATGCAGGATGATGGAGGAACCGGTCAGCACCGGGCCGTTAATGGTGGTTGTTAACCCGTAAATGTGGAAGAACGGGATCACCCCTAAGAAACGGCCGTCGCCATCCTCGTATACATTTTTAAACCATTCCCGGAACTGGATGGCATTGGCCACCAAGTTGAAGTGGGTGAGGATCGCCCCCTTGGCGCGTCCGGTTGTCCCTCCGGTGTACTGAAGATTGGCGATGGCGTTGTGGTCGATGCCAACTTGGGGATCGGTGTCGGCGGCGTTCGCCAACAGCTCTTCCAGGGAAAGGGCGCCGGGGGTTGTGGAATTGCTGGCCGGATCAAGCTGTCCGGTTAAAGAGGTGGAAATGATCCGCAAACCGGGTATTTTTACCTGTTTAAACAGTGGCACTGCTTCCACCGGGGCAACGATCACTTTCAACTGGGCGTCTCTGATGATGAAAGCCAGATCTTCGCCGGTTAACATCGGGTTGATCGGCACTGTGATCCCGCCCGCCCGTAAGATCCCATAGTAGGCGATGAGAAATTGGGGGCTGTTTGGTAAATAGATCCCAGCTGTGTCGCCCGGTTTCAGGCCTAAGGCAATCAGCACATTTGCCATCTTGGAAGCCAGCGCATTAAACTCCCGGTAGGTCCATTTGTGGTCCATGAAGATAAAGGCGGTGTGGTCGGCATATTTGCGGCTGGTTTCGTGCAGGATCTGCCCTAAAGTAAGTTGCGGGTATTCCAACTGGGCGGCGACTCCTGGTTCGTATTGTTTCAACCATTTGGGTGTGGAACCGTTATTCATGGTTCTCTCTTCTCCTTTCTAGCCTGAGCGTAAAAGACAATTTCATGTTCGTCACGCGAACTTGTCCAGGTCAAGTCGTCAATGCGGTGTGTTGCGTTTGGTATTGTTGGTTCTTGGGGTAATGCTCATCAGCACAAATCATATTTGAATTACAGGTATTTTAGTACCAACTAATTATACCAAGTAATAATAAGTTTGGTAATAGTCATTTTCCTCATCAGTTACCGGAAATTGCCCGCAAGACAGAGGAAAACCGCTGGCGGGACGTTTGGCAGAAAAAATTACACGAATGATGTTTAATTTCCTCCGGATTGGTAAATACTGATTGCAAAGACAATTTCCGGAGGGATTTTGGATGTTTAAGCGTTTCATCAGAAAAATGCTTTTTTCGCTTTGTTTTATCTTCCTCTTTACCATGCGTTACGTTGACCAAACCTTTAGTGTTGCCTTGAACGACCTGCCGATCCTGGCTGGGTGGGAAAGCGTCGGGGTTCCGCTGGCCGAGATCCAAATTGAAGGCTGGAAGAAGCTGAACACTGACTTTATGGACACGCAGCAACTGGGGAAAGTTGCCGCCAACTTGGAGAAACGGTTGCGCTTGCGGACGCTTGCCCCGCCGGTCAAGGGTGATGAACTTGATTTCAGTTATATAACAATGGAGGGCAGTTTGGAGGAGCAAGTGACGGTCGTGATCACCCTCCAGTCGATCCGGGGCGACGCCGGGGGGGCGGAGACTTATTGCGGCGTGATTGCGCTCCCCACTTCCGCAGAGATGCTGGCGGAAACGGTCCGCCGCTTGGAGCGGGCTTTTGCGCCGGAGGTGGGCGAGATGCCCCTGGCGGTCATGTTGGGCGGGGTTTGGCCCGGACGGCTTAGCGCCGGGGAGGCCCATCAATTGATGAGGAGCGTCTTCCGGCGTTTACAGGCGACCGAGAGCAGCGGCGTCGCCGAAGATGAGTATGGCCGTTGGTCGGGATGGAGCAGTTTGATCGGGGGCAAAGCCCAGCGGCCGGGGCGCGCCACCAACTTGGAGTTTGCCTACCGGTATGAGGCAACCGTCGATCAGACGCGGATTGCCCTGGGTTCACCGGTGTTGCCCGGGTATTTCTAAAAAAAGAAAGAGGAATTGGCCGGGGGAGTGCCTAAATTTTACAGGACGGATTATTTTTCCGGCCGGAGGTGGAAGGATGAGGCACTGTTCCGTACTAATTATCCTAATTGTGTTGGCATTAGCTTTCCCGCTTGCTACGGAGGCCTCCTGGCAACTGGGTGTTGATTGGCGAGTCGGGCCAGAGATTACTCCCGAAACGGTAAAACTAAACTGGTGGTTGGCGCCCCGGTGGGGTGTGCGTTCGGTTTATGCCTGGGGGGAGGAGGATCTTGGTTTGGCCCTGTTTTACATCCCCCAAACCCGGTCCGCTTTCCACTCCTATGTAGGCTTGGGCGTGCGCGATCTCCTTGACCACAGCCAACTGCCAATGGGCGAAAAGGTTGAGTTGACCGCCGGGGTTGAATTCCGTTTGCACCGACTCATTCCCGGCCTTGCCGTCGCCCTGGAGGGCCGGCTGGTGACCGCCAATTTGACGGGCGAGCAAAACGAACTGGCTCCATTTTTCGGGTTTGCCCTCCACTATGGGTCGACCAAGGTGGCGGTGCGGGCCCCGCGGGGAGTCGACGAAGACCTTTATTTGCTGGCCAAATTGATCCGGGCGGAAGCCGAAGGCGAGCCCTATGCGGGGCAGGTGGCGGTGGGGGCGGTGGTGATGAACCGGGTCAAAAGCCCCAAGTTTCCCAATACGATTTATGATGTGATCTACCAACCGGGGCAGTTCAGCTGCCTTCCCAAACTGGCCACCATCGAACCGAATGCCGAATCGCTACGGGCGGCCCGGGCTGCGCTGGCCGGGGAAGACCCTTCGCGGGGCGCTTTATTTTATTACAACCCCAAGCTTGCCTCCGCGGAAGGGAAAAGGTTTTTCCGGACGGCGAATTTGACCCGGACCGTGGTCATCGGTAACCACCATTTCTTCAAGTGAAGGATTACGGGATTGCTCAAGACCAAGAAGCACCCCAATCCGCGCGCGGATTGGGGTGCTTTCTTAACTTATTCGGACGGGGCCTTCTCCTTCTCCCGTGTTATTTTCTTCGGCCACGTGGTCAGCCAACGCCAGATTTTATAGGAGGCGCTCTCCGGGACCCGATTCTCGGCAAAAACTTCCAGGTAGGAATCTTTGTTAACCCAAGCGGGGATAGCCTGGCCCGTTTCCGCGTCCACGTGCGCCCAGACGATCCCCTCCGGTTCGGCGAAGGCGACCACCGGCAGGTTGGCGGTGATCCGGGCCATATAATCACGCCAGACGGCGGCGGCGGTCCCGCTGCCGATCACTCCTTCTTTGTAACGCATCGGTTCTTCCTGGCGGTCGTTGCCCATCCAGACGGTTGTCAAATATTCGGGGGTGTAACCGACAAACCAGGCGTTGGTGTAGTCATTGGTGGTGCCGGTTTTTCCGGCCGCCGGGCGGCCGTCGGGCAGTTTGGCCCGTTGACCGGTGCCCTGGTCAACCACGTCTTTTAAGAGCATGGTGATGATATAAGCCGTTTGCGGCGAGATTACTTCCCGGGCCGGCTTCGGTTTGAAGGTTTTGATGGTCCTGCCCTGGTAGTCGGTGATCCGGACGACTGGGTAGGGTTGGCAGTACCGGCCCTGGTTGGCAAAGGACGTGTAGGCGGCGGCCAACTCCAGGGGGGTGACACCCTTGGTTAAGCCGCCGAGGGCCAACGGGGCGTACCCAAGGTCATTGACCTTTCCTTCCCGGACCAGACTCGTAAGGCCCATCTGTTCCAGCTGGTCGGCGACGGTGGGGATCCCGAGCGTCTGGACCAGTTGGACGGCGATGGTGTTCACCGATTCCCGCAAGGCCTGCCGGAGGGTGATCCTCCCCTGATATTCCCCGTTATTATTCTCCGGCGTCCACACCGTACCGTTCTCCAAAGAAATTTCCAAGGGGTGATCGTCAAGGATCGTAGCGGCGGTAAAATTGTGTTCCAAAGCAGTCGCGTAGATAAAAGGTTTGATCGCTGAGCCCGGTTGCCGGTGGGCTTTGACACTGCGGTTTAAGGGGCTGGTTTGGTAGTCGCGGCCGCCGACCATCGCCAGGATTGCCCCGGTGGACGGGTCGAGGGTGACCAGGGCAGCTTCCGGCTGTACCGCCGCCGAGTAGCGGGGGAGGTTCTTGAGGGTAAGTTCCGCCGCCTGTTGAAAGTCCAGGTCCAAAGTGGTGTAGATCTTATAACCGCTCCACAGCAGTTCTTCTTCGGTGAACCCTTCCTCCGCGATCAGGTAGTCACGGAGGTAATCGATGAAATAGGCCCCGGTGGAAGACCTTGCCTGCTGCGGTTTGACCCCCAAATCTTTCGCGATGGCCGTTTGGTACTGATGATCCGTGATCATCCCTTGCTCCTGCATCAGACGAAGGACCAGGTTCCGCCGGTTCTTAGCCGTCTCCGGGTGCTTAAAGGGGGAATAGTTTTCCGGACTACGGATGATCCCGGCCAAGAGCGCCGCCTCTTCCAGATTGAGGTTGGCGGCGGATTTAGCAAAGTAATAGCGGGCGGCGGCTTCGACGCCCACATTGCCATGGGCCAGGTTAATGCTGTTTAAATAGAGTTCCAAAATCTCATCTTTGGTGTAGGTTCTTTCGATCAGGATTGCGTAAAACATATCCTGTAATTTCCGGGTGATGGTGCGGTCGTAAGTCAACAGGGAGACTTTGGCCAATTGTTGCGTGATGGTACTACCGCCTTGTTTGATGCCGCCGGGTGATAAAGTCTGCAGCACCGCCCGGCCGATCCCGATGGGATCGAGCCCGAAATGGCGGTAAAAACGGGTGTCCTCGGTGGCGATCACCGCTTGTTTAAGGTAGGGGGAGATTTGGTCAAAGGTAACCCAAATTTTGCGGTGAGCGAAGAGATCGCCAACCAGGCGGCCGTGGCGGTCATAAACCTTTGAAACATAACGCATGTTCTCCAGTTTGGTCCGGAGATCCCGCGGAAGGGAAACCGTGGCGAAGAGGAAGCCTACCAGAACGAGGAGGCCGAAAAGAACATAGTAGGAACGGGGAATATGCCGTTTTTTACGCTGGCTCATGGTATCATCTCCGCGATCCGTTTGGATCAGAATTTGCTATATTATATATTTATATTCTTTTCCATGTTGCGTTTCTGAACGGAAATCGGCGATGCGTGATCACATCATAAGTACTATCATATTCAAACCGGTTTGACCAGTAGTATAACTTGTTAAGGAGGAATAATTCTGGAAACGAAGAAAAACCCTGTTGCGGTCAACAGGGTTTCATCACGACTGTGAGATACCGTTTCTTTCATTATGTTTCAGCTTAAAAATTAAAAGTAATAATGAAAACCGCCGCCAAAATCAAAACCGGTGTCCGGCAAGATGTTCATGCCGAAATCAAGGGAGAAGCCGAGCCGGGACAATTCCCGCACTTTGAGTGCTTTGAAGACGAAAAATTCGATCCCAAAGCCGGCACTGGCGGCCACTTCCTTGTTAACAAAACCGAACTCGCCATAGCCAAAGAAATTGTAATTGGCATCCTTGGCCAGTTTATACAGCCCTCTGATCCCTAAAGAGTTGCCGGAGATTAAACCTTGGATGGACACGTCGGGGGACAGGTTGTATTTCCCGCTGAAACACAAGTCGCGGCTGGCATAGATCCCGAGCCCAAAATCGGCGGCGGCGGCGACTCCCGTCGTCAGCAAGAGAAACAGTAGCGACAGGGTGAGAAGGATCATAGTCTTACGCACGATACACCACTCCTTTAATTTTTTTGACAGCAAGGATCTGTTATCCGCTGTGCTTTCAGTCTATTATAACCTTCCGGGGGTAAACTAAGCAATGGCGTATTACCGCCCTGACCCCCTAATTCCGGAGATTATGCCACTAAAACTTGAGGTTTTATAGAATTACTAACAATAGCCTGGTAATATTTTTCCGGAGCCATGTTTTTCAAGCTTCCGTGGCGACGGCGCTGGT
>JAAYMP010000079.1 GCA_012521315.1 Bacillota bacterium | reverse complement strand
GACGACGCCGGCCGGTTCCTCCCGACTTACGTCGAGCAGAAGATCCTCAAGGACGACGTCTTCCAAAAACTGGACCAGGAGGGCGTCGGGCAACTCCTGGAGATCGGGTTGACCAAAGGCCGGGCGACTAAACCCAGCTTAAAAGTGGGGATCTGCGGCGAACATGGTGGCGATCCCAGTTCGGTCGAGTTCTGTCACCGGATCGGAATGGACTACGTTTCCTGCTCACCGTTCCGGGTGCCGATTGCCCGGTTGGCCGCCGCCCAAGCGGAATTGAAGAATCCGCGCCGGAAATAAAACGACTGGTCCGTCAAGCGGGAAACGAATAACGCATCGGAGAGAACCGGACGTTCAGGAGGCCAAGGCTTGAACGAAGCGCCTTTGGCCTTCTTTTTTTACTTTTTGCGTGATTGGTGGGGGGAAGGGAGAAAATACGATCTTAAGGGTATCTTCGGCAGGAAAGCGCCGGAAAAGGCCGAAAAAATGGAGGAAGAAAAATGTTCAGCAGCAAGCTGGGAACCGTGGTGCGGATGATCCGGGATCTTCCCACCTACCAAGAACTGGCTGTGCAATTGGACGGCTCGGAAGCAAAAGACGTCGCCTACCCGCCGTTGACCGGAGCGGTCCGCGTCGGCGACCGGGTCTGGTTGAATACGACGGCGGTCGAGTTGAATCTGGGGACCGGAGGTTTCCATTTTGTCCAGGCCATCGAAGGACGCCGGGAAAGGGAGTATACGCCGCCGGGGCATATCATGAAACTGCGTTATACCCCGTGGCAAGTGGCGGTGGCGGCGGCTGAAGAAGCGGGTTCGGCCATGCACGAACAGATCAAAGGGTTTACTTCCTTGGCGGGTACGCCGGTGGTCGTGGGGACGCTGCACAGCATGATCGCCCCGGCGGTGCTGGCCTTCCATGCGGTCTTGCCCGGCCGGCGGGTCGCTTACCTGATGACCGACGGCGCGGCTTTACCTTTAAGCTTCAGCGATCTGGTCCGCCAATTAAAAGACCGGGGGTTGCTGGCCCGGACGATCACCGCCGGCCATGCCTTCGGCGGGGATCTGGAGACGGTCAACGTTTATTCGGGTTTGGTGGCGGCCAAGACGGTGGTGGCCGCTGATCTGGTCATCATTGCCATGGGACCGGGGATCGTCGGGACCGGCACCAAGTATGGGTTTTCCGGGATTGAACAGGCCTATATATTAGAAGCCGTGGCCAAACTGGGCGGTTACCCGATTGCCATCCCCCGGATCAGTTTTGCCGACCCGCGCTCCCGGCACTGGGGCCTGAGCCACCATACGCAAACCGTCTTGGGGGAGTTGACTGCGACCCCGGTGGCGATTGGGTTGCCGCGGTGGGATGAAGAAAAACGGCGGGTTTTAACCCGCCAATTCCGGGAAAGCGGGGTCAGCAAACACCGCCTTTATGCGGTGGAGATTCCGGAGGTTGCCTCTTTACTCTCTGCCCACCAACTGGCGGTCAAAACGATGGGCCGCACCGTCCGGGAGGACCCGGCGTTTTTTGAGGCGGCGGCCGGGGCAGGCGTCTTGGCCGCCGTCCATCTGGGCGGCGGGGTTGAAAACCTGCCTGCGTGGTTGGGCAACGAATAATACTGTAAGAACAAGGTGAGGCTGATGAATTTAGTAGAAAAAAAACACAGCGAGGAACTGGTCTATGATGGGACGCTTCTAAAGGTACGACGGACCCGGGTTGAACTGCCGGACGGGAAAGAAGCCGTTCGCGAATGGATAAACCATCCGGGCGCCTCCGCGGTTATTCCGGTCTTTAACAGCGGTGAGACCCTTCTGGTTAGGCAGTTTCGTTATCCGCTGGGCCGTGTGATGCTGGAGATTCCCGCCGGGAAAATTGATCCCGGCGAGTCGACCCTGGACTGCGCCGTCCGGGAATTGAGTGAAGAGACCGGTTTGGTGGGGGGTGAGTTTGTTAAAATCGGGGCGGTGGCGACCACGCCCGGCTTCACCGATGAAGTGATCCATTTTTATGTTTGTAAAGACCCGGTACCGGGCGCCGCCCATCCCGACGCGGAGGAGTTCATTAATTGTCTGCGGCTCCCCGTGGCCGAGGTCTTTCAGCGCATCGCGGCGGGGCAGATCCAAGACGGAAAGACCGTGGCCGCCTTTTTGTTAGCCCGCTTACAAGGATTAATCTAGGCCTTCATTCATGGGAATAAGGGTACGGCCGCCAGGGCGTAAGGAAAAGTAAAGGTCATACCATCTCCAGTTCAGTCATAAGATTTAGATGCAGGGACAAGGGAGGTGGTTTCGTTTGTTTCTACGGCGGTGGCGAAGGGTAATCGGTCTCTACATTGAAGAGCGGTTTTTCCTCTTTATCCTGGTTGGTTTGTTGTTTACGATGGGTATTGTCTTCGGTACCCTTTCCGCCCGCAATTTAGAGTACGGACAGAAAACCGAGTTGTTGCAGTATATCCAGTTTTTTTTCCAGGGGATGAAACAGGAGGCGGCGCCGGTGACCGACGCGGCTTTAGCCGGGGATGCCATCTTTAATCATTTAAAGACCGTCATCTTCTTCATCCTGTTAGGAATCAGCGTCATCGGTGTTCCCTTGATCCTGTTTTTACTCTTTGCCAAAGGGTACATCCTTGGTTTTACGATTGGCTTCATCCTCCAACAACTGGCGGGTAAAGGTTTCCTCTTCACCGTCACTTCGGTTTTTCCCCACTATGTCCTGATTATTCCGGCCTTGATGTTGGCCGGGGTGGCCAATATTGATCTGGCCGGCGCCCTCCTGCGCAGCCGGTTTGGCCAGGTGAGCCGGCCCGTTTCTGCCGATTTGCTGCAGGGGCTGGGGATCAGCGGTCTGGCCATGGTCTTCTTGGCGGTCTCCGGCTTGATTGAGGGGTTTGTCTCCCCGATGTTCATTTATTGGGTGGCCAAACTCTTTTGATCCCTTCGTCCCTTGGAAATCTTTCTCGTAAAATGAAAAAAGGATTTCATAATGGGATGTCGAAAAATATTTGAAAGACAAGGAAAGCGACGACAAACGTTATGGGTAAGGGGTTGACCAGATTTGCAGGACTACTTGGAAGCATTTAACAACTATATTGTGGTGGAACGAGGATTGGCTCCGAACACCCTGGAATCTTACGGGAGGGATCTGCGTCAGTATCTTGATTATTTAAGTGAAAAAAAGGGTATTGCGCTTAACGAAACCACCCAAGCAACGGTCGGCGGCTATTTGCTTTATTTGCAAGCCAAGGGACGGGCTGCTTCAACCATCTCCCGTTCGCTGGCGGCGATCAAGGCTTTCTACCATTTTCTCGTCCGTGAGCAGATTATCCAGCG
>JAAYMP010000078.1 GCA_012521315.1 Bacillota bacterium | reverse complement strand
TTTTCGCCAGTATTCCTCCGGCCTACTGGGCGGCGGATAAAGACCCGATTAAGGCGATTTATCCCAGATAAGGGGGTGTTGAGATGGGATTTCTAACGCGATTGGCTTTGAAAAACCTCTTCCGGCAAAAACTGCGCACTTTGGTTTCTATTATCGCCATTGCTTTTTCGGTGATGATTGTTGTTTTCGCCAGGGGTTATGTGGTCGGCCTCATCGATTCGCTCACTTCTGAGCATATTCAATACGATTCCGGCCATCTTAAACTGATTACCCATGAATACCGGGATCAGCAACGGCTGTTGCCTTTGAATTACCCGGTGGACGGTTTGGGTGACTTGGGATTGGCCGAAATGATCGCCGCCCTGGAAAACATCGAAGATGTAACAATGGTTATCCCCAGGCTGAAGTTTGGCGCCATGGTCAGCACCGAAGATGAGCTGGTCACCATGACCGGCTGGGGGGTTGACCCGGAACGGGAAACGGCCTTTACCGGGATTGAAGACTATTTGGTTGAGGGCCGGATGCCAAAGCCCGGCCGGTTGGAGGTGCTGATGGGCTCAGCGTTATTGGATAAAATCAACCGGCGGGTGGGCGAGAAGATAACGATCATCTTTAATACGGCCTATAATTCGCTGCGGGGTGTGACCTTTAACATCGTAGGACGGACGGAAAGCGGGATTAAACTTTTGAATGAGGTTGTCTTCTATCTCCCGTTGGACCAGGCGCAACGGCTTTTGGAGATGGACGGCCAGGTCACCGAGTTATTACTGGTGACGGCCGACAAGAAGCTGGTCCCTCGGGTTTTACCGCGGGTCCAAGCCCTCTTGGCCGCACATGGGGAAGACGGGCGGTATCTGGCTTTGAGTTATAAAGACACCAGCGACTTGCTGTTTTTCATGGAGATCGCCAAGGTGATCTATAACCAGGTCTATATCTTCCTTGTGCTTTTGGCCTGCATCGTGGTGGTCAATACCATGCTGATGATCGTCAAGGAACGGACGCGCGAAATCGGGATGATGTCGGCACTGGGGTTGGAAAGCAAAGAGATTAGGCGTTTATTTATGACGGAAGGCGCCATTATGGGCGTGACCGGGAGTTTGGTTGGCGCGGCTTCCGGTTCCCTGCTTAATGGGTATTTTGCCAAAAACGGGATTGATTTTTCCGCGGCGACGAGCGGTTTCAGTGCGGAGGTTATTTTTAACTCGGTGGTTTATCCCCTGTCGTCGCCGGGAAATACAATCTTCGCCTTTTTCCTGGGGGTGGCGGTGGTCACCATCGCTTGTTTAATCCCGGCCCGGCGGGCGGCGCGGCTTGAACCGTCTGAGGCCATACGGAATTAAAGCCGGCCGCCGTGCAAAGACCCGGGATGGGCGGGTTTGGCGTTGGCGTCTTGGAGAAAGAAAAAACGGAAAGGAGTCATCTCTTATGAAAAAGATTCTGATCTGTTTGGCGGTTGGCCTTTTCCTCATCGCCGGTATTGTCCCGGCGGCTTGCGGGGCGTTGACGGCGGAAGAGATCATCAGACGGCGGGACGACAATGAATACTTTGACTCCGCCAAGGTCGAGGCGGAAATGATTATTATCAATCGGAACCGGCAAATTGTGAAAACGATGACCTCTTATGCCCAGGGCGACAATGGATTGGTTGTTTTCACCAACCCGCGGGACCGGGGCGCGAAGTTCTTGAAACGCGGGGACGACCTCTGGATGTTCTTCCCCGATGC
>JAAYMP010000077.1 GCA_012521315.1 Bacillota bacterium | reverse complement strand
TCTGACCAGTTGGGTAAGGAAGAAACAAACGAGGACGGCAACCCCGGTCGGGATGAACGCCGCCAACACCGTCCATTTGGTGCTTTGCGTTTCCTTCCGGACCGTCAATAAAGTCGTCCCGCATGGAAAATGAAGGAGCGAAAAGAGGATCATATTCAAAGCCGTCAACCAGGTCCAGCCGTTGGCTGCCAACAGCGCGCGGAGGGCTTCTAGACTGTCCAGCTCGAGCATGACCCCTTCCGCCAGATAACTCATGATTAAGATGGGAATAACAAGCTCATTGGCGGGAAGGCCGAGCAGAAAAGCCAAAACGATGTAACCGTCCAGTCCGATTAAACGGCCGAAACCCTGCAGCCACCCGGCCAAGTACCCGATGATGCTTAAACCACCGGCCTTGAGATTGGCCATGAGCCAAATGAGCGCCCCCGCCGGCGCCGCGACCGTCACCGCCCGCATCAAGACAAAAAGCGTACGGTCCATGACCGCGCGGATTAATAAACTGCCAATTTTCGGCCACCGGTACGGCGGAAGTTCCAAGGTAAAAGTGGAAGGCACCCCTTTGAGCAGGGTTCGTGATAAAAGCCAGGAGACGAGCAGGGTAACCGCAATCCCCAGCACCACCGCCCCCGCCACCAAGAGCGAAGCGAGGAAGGGATTGGTGTTTCCGGCCAACGCGCCCAACAACACCATGGCCATGGTGATCAACAACGGAAAACGACCGTTACACGGCACGAAATTGTTGGTTATGATGGCAAGCAAGCGTTCGCGGGGTGATTCGATGATCCGGCAGGCGGTCACCCCCACCGCATTACAACCAAACCCCATGCACATGGTCAGGACCTGTTTCCCGTGCGCCCCGGCGCGTTTAAAGAGCCGGTCCAGGTTGAAGGCCACCCGCGGCAGATACCCCAAATCCTCCAAAAAAGTAAAGAGGGGAAAAAAGATGGCCATCGGCGGCAACATCACCGAGACAACCCAAGCCAGGCAACGGTACATTCCCAAAACGAGCACCCCGTGCAGCCAGGCGGGGAAGTGCAACCACTGGCAGAACGCCGTAAGATGAGCTTGAAATCCGAAGAGCAATTTGGCCAGGAGTTGTGAGGGGTAATTCGCCCCGCTGATCGTCAGCCAGAAAATCACGCCAAGCAAAGCCAGCATCAGTGGATACCCGAAAAGCTTTGCGGTCACAAAATCATCGATCCTCCGGTCCAAATCATGGACCGGCCCACGGCGCTTCACTACCTGATCGACGATCTGTTGGGTCCGGTCGTAGATCGCCGCCACGATCAAATCCCGCACGGGTCCTACCTTGGCCCCAAGCGTCTGCGCTTCCATGATGACCTGTTGTAAACCATTTCCCAAGTTACTTATAGCACTTCACCACCTCAAGCCCACCGGTCTCGTGCGCCCTGGGCGCCAATTCCGATGCCTCCGTTGCCCCCGCCGACTCCGTCGCCTCCGCCATTTCCGCCATATTCGCCATCTCCGCCGTCTCCGCCATTTCCGTCGTCTCCGCTTGCAGATATTTTTTGATCTCGGCGATTATGGTGGTGTCTCCATCCAACAGGCGGAGCGCCACCCACCGGGCATCAATCTTTCCCTGGAGATAC
Organism: Bacillota bacterium; assembly: GCA_012521315.1. Taxonomy (GTDB): domain Bacteria; phylum Bacillota; class UBA4882; order UBA10575; family UBA10575; genus Capillibacterium. Next base: position 13,622 of record JAAYMP010000077.1, on the reverse strand, counting down.
GGCTCCAGTTCCTTCTGGATTTTGGCGACCGCCGCTTCGATCTCCTGGCTGTAACGGACCGTCCGGGGCTGCGGCTGTTTGTGCAGAAAGACCATTTGGTGGATGGCCTCTTTTAAAGTATTCAACCCCACTTTATCCCGGGCGGCCGTCGGCACGACCGGCACGCCTAAAAGCGCCGCCAATTTACCATAGTCCACTTCGATCTGCTTCCGTTTGGCCTCATCAATCAGGTTGACACAGAGGATCACCTTTGGCGTGATCTCCATAACCTGGAAAGCCAGGTTCAAATTCCTCTCCAGGCAAGTGGCATCGACCACCACCACGGTCGCATCGGGTTTCCCAAAACAAATAAAGTCCCGTGCCACTTGCTCATCGGTGGAATTGGCCAAAAGCGAATAAGTTCCCGGTAAATCCACCAGGGTAACCAGTTTGTTCTGGTAACGGTAGTTCCCCTTCGCCAGCGTCACCGTTTTCCCCGGCCAATTTCCCGTATGCTGGTTAAGCCCGGTCAAGCCATTAAAAACCGTGCTTTTACCGGTGTTTGGGTTCCCGGCCAGCGCCACTACCCCATCGCTCCCGGGTGGGTTTCGCTTCGCCAGAACCCCCCGGCCTCCCACCACTGGGCTTTTCATCGCCTTTACCTCCCTAAAGCCAAAGGACAAACCGTAATGAGCCGGCTCTCCTCCGACCGTAATGCAATAATTGCCCCCCGGATGTTATAGGCCACCGGATCCCCCGCCGGGCTTCTCCGGACGGCTTCCACTACGGTCGAAGGGACCAGACCCAAGTCTAAAAGACGGTTGCGGGTTAAACCCTCCACCCCCACTTTAACCACGCGCGCCCGGTGACCGACGGGGAGAAAAGCCAAAGGGATTTCGGGCTCACCCATCAGTCCTCCTCCTTTCATTCAAGAATTATCTGCGCACGTCTTTCGCCGACGGCAACAGTTTTGCCCGCGGCTAAGATCTGCTTTTAATATATGACCCCGGGTTACCAACGGTGCGCACCGGCCAACAATTCATAAAAAAACCGCCGTTAAAAACGGCGGTCGACCAAACGGTTTCCCATTTCTTGATGTCTTGCCGAAAATTCGGCTTCGTTAACTCCATGGTGATCTTTATTTTCCCGGCGTTACTGGCGTCAAGGGGTTACCGGCCAGAATTGCCTCCACTTCTTCGTAACCAACCGGAAACGCGTAGTTATAACGGGCCGGAAGCGCAAAAACATACTTCTCATTGCGCCCCAATTCCTGCGGACCGACCGGCGCCGCCCCGACACTGAATTTCATCCCTTGCAAGTCCGCCCATTGGTCCAAAGTAAAGACCATGATGGGAATATCCTGCCGGGGTTCTTCCGGCGTCCACTCCGGATGCCGGATCTTCAGGAGCAGGCCGCGCGCCGCCGTTTTCCCTTCTTCCTCCGCTCCCAGGGACAAGCCTTCCCATTCCTCGTTAAGCACCTGGAAATCCTGCCACCCGGTGGGGAGGTGCAAAGTAAACCCATAGGCGGTGTTCGCATAGACGATCTTGGCGGTCTCCTCCGGGGTAAAAACCCGAATGCTTTTGGCCTCGGCGGTAACCGGATAAATCATGAGGCGGGGGTCGGCGGTAAAGGCCACTTCGACCGCAACGCCCTTCGACAAGGCCGCGGTCGTCAGGACCTGATCGGTAAAGCCCTGATAAATCCTGGTCTTTGGCGTGATCAGGACGTTGGCCTGGTCATAACCGCCGAAGAGGCTCTTCTCCCCTGCGACAAAGACCGCTTTGACTTTGTTCTCGGCATCAAGGGTAACTTCGGTGATCTTTCCGTTCACTTCAACGGTTTCCAGGGCGGAAACCACCCATTTCTGCCCCTCCCGCTCAACCGTCACATAGGTTTTGGCGTAAGTGGCGTTCCCGGTCGCATCCGTGTACTTAAACTCCACCGTATACCGGTATTTCTCCCCATCTGTCCGGAAGCTTTCGGTCACCAGGTAACTTTCCACCCATGGGCTGGAAGTCCCGGTTGACCAGTTTAAAGCGGCAAATTCCTCGTACGCCTCTTTTTTCAGCGCGGAGGCCATCACCGCGTATTGCCAAGCGCCATTGCGCCGCTTAACCCCTTCGGCCCAGGTTTCCACCGCCGCCCGGGGTTCTTCCGGCACGAAGAATTCCTCCAAGCGTTGGATTTGCGCCGTTAAAACCGTACCATCAGTACCGTCCACCTCCACCGTCCCTTGTTCCTTATCCCAATGGACGGTTAGACCCAACTGTTCCTCAAGGATCTCCACCGGTAGGTAGAGATGTTCGTCCACAATGCGCGGGGACAATTCCGTCTCTACCTGGTTACCGTTGAAAAACAGCTTCAGTTTGGTGGAATAAGCCCCGGCCGCCAAAGCGGAGGTTAAGAAGAGAGCGGCCAGAACCAGGGCAATTTTGTGTTTCATTGGTATCCCTCCCACCTTAGATGACGTTTAACCGGAACAAAAGTTCCGAACGGGAGGGCAACACATCTTACCAGCAGAGAGTTTCACGCGGGTCCCCGCGCTTACCCTCAGCCATTTAACTCCTTCCGGATCTCCTTCCAGTCCGGCAGGTACTTGGTCAAATAACCATAGAAGCGGGCGTTATGATACCGCTCCAACAAGTGGAGCATTTCGTGGACAATAACATACTCAAGGCAACGGCGGCTCTTCTTTGCCAACTCCAAACTGAACCAGAGCCGGCGGGCCTGAATATTGCAACTTCCCCATTTGGTCTTCATCTGCCGCACGTTCCATTCCCGAACCGAAACCCCGATCTCTTTTTCCCATTTGTCAAGATAGACGGGGATGGCCGCCTTCAATTGCCGCCGGTACCATGCGTGTAAAACCTTCTGCCGCTCCTCCCTCGTGCTCCCGGGCCGGACATAGAGATCCATCACTCCGGCCGCGCTTAACGCCACCCGTGGCCGGCCGCCGGTTTCGATCACGTTGAGGAGATAAGGTTGGCCGAAAAAAAAATGACTTTCGCCATTAATAAAGGCAAAGGCCGGTTGAACCGGCCGGGCGCGCAGCTTTGCCTGTTGCTTTCTGATCCAGTCCAGCTTGGAACGGGCAAAGCCAATAATGGTCTCCTCGTTCAGCCGCGCCGGTACCGTCATGCGGACGCAACCGGCGGGCGGACGCACCGAAATATAAATATGCTTGATCCTTTTCCGGATCACTTCAATCGCAAGGTCATCAATGAATATGGTCGCCATTAGGAATTCTTCATCATTACGCTTTCAATCACTTCCGAAACCTGTTCACAGGCGTCACAGCATTTCTCCATATACTCCAAGGTTTCGCGCCAAGCGAAAATTTTAATCGGGTCCTTTTCGTTGACAAAGAGATTCCGCGTCGCCTTGACAAACAGGGCGTCGCCTTCCTCTTCGAGGCGATTGATTTCCACGATCAACTGGTGGATAAGCTGGGACTTCCGGAAATTGGCGAACTCGGCCATTGCTTGCTTCAGCGCCTCGCAACACTGCACAATAATCGCGGCCATTTTAAAGGCATCGTCACGCATCGCCGTGATATTGAACATATAAAAGCGAAGCAAGACGTCCTCAATGGTATCGGTCACGTTGTCAATGGCGTCACCCAAGGCGATGATGTCTTCCCGTTCGATGTGGGTGATAAATTCCCGGGCCAGTTGTTTCATCATCGTGTGCCGCCCTTTATCCCCGGCATGCTCGATCTCATGCATCTCTTTCATCTTGATCTCCAATTCTTCCGCCTTGAAATCATTGATGATCTCGTTTAAAAGCGCGGCGGCATCGCAGGAATACTGGACCAATTCGACAAAAGTAGCAAAATAATTGTCCTCTTTTCTTCTCGCCATTTACCCTCTACCCCTTTCTCCTTTCGTCACGTTGATTCAGAATACCGGCCAGGCAAGCCTCAGAAGACCCACATAAACAACTTCGCCAGGAGGAACCCGATCAGACCGCAACCGGGGAAGGTAAGAACCCAGGCTGAAATCATCTCTTTAACAATCCCCCAGTTGACCGAGGACAACCGTTTTGCGGCACCAACCCCCATAATGGCTGTCGTCTTCGTATGGGTGGTACTGACCGGGATCCCGGCGAACGAGGCCACCAACAAAGAACAGACGGCGGCCAGATCAGCGGAGAATCCCTGGTACTTCTCCAGCTTCACCATGTCCATCCCAACCGATTTAATGATCCGCAAACCACCGACCGAGGTTCCAAACGCCATGACCACCGAGCAAAGCATCATCAACCAAACCGGGATCTGGAACTTGGTGACCGCCGCCTCTCCCTGGACCAAGAACAGACCCAACATAAAAACCGCCATAAACTTCTGGCCATCCTGAGCCCCATGCATAAAGGCCATCCCCGCCGCCCCGGTGATTTGGGCGTTACGGAAAAAACCAAAAGTTTTTCGGCGGTCCACCCGGCTACAAATCTTTTCAATCAGTTTCACCACCAGCCACCCGGCCGTAAAACCCATCCCCGTCGAAAGGACCAACCCGTAAATGACCTTCACCCATTCACGGGGGTTAATCCCGGCAAACCCGCCTTGCAGGGCAATTGCGGCACCGGAGATCCCGGCAATCAAGGCATGGCTCTCACTGGTCGGAATCCCAAACCACCAGGCGGTAGTCGCCCAGATCACAATCGCCATCATCGCCGCACAGAGGGCAACCAAGGCTTCATGGGAATTTCCCCGGAAATCCACCATCTTATAAATGGTCTGCGCCACCGTGGAATTAATCATGGTCATAACCAAGACGCCCAAAAAATTAAAGATTGCCGCCATAATTATCGCTGCCCGCGGGCTCATTGCTCGCGTCGAAATACAGGTCGCAATCGCGTTTGGCGCATCAGTCCAACCATTAACCAGGATTACGCCTAAAGTTAAGACCGAAGTTACCAAAAGCGACGGAGTGGAGATCAGTTGCCCTAAAAATTCCAGCAGTGAAACAGTCATTCTTTCCCTCCTCTTGTCTTACCGTATCCCAATGTCATCCCTTTTTATCCTTTCCCTGGTGCTTAAGATGTTTATCTGTTGAAAAGTGTGGTAATGTTTTGGTTACTTTGTATCCTGTATCCATCAAACATGCCTTTTCAATTGTAAGAAAGTTCGGAGGCAAAGTAAAGTTCTTTAGTGTTAAACTCCGGCTGTCGACCCCTAATTAATTTATTTTTAACAAAGAAAATCCAGAAAATAACTGTTTTTTAACGGGATCATCTTCAAAAAAAACGCTTGCTCCGTCCGGCCGCGTGCTGCCGGCAAACGAACAAGCGTCTCTTTTCGTAGATTACCATGGCTTTTCCCCGCTTCACCACCAGTTTGTCCATAGCCTTCTTTCAGCTTTACCAGAGGCTTGTTCACAAGCCTCTTCTGCCTCGCCACCGGCTTGCGCAATGACTTCACCAATGGCCTCCTTCGGACCATCATCGGCTGCTTGGACAGGGAATGGTTTGGAATAAACCGTCTTCGCCGTTACGTTCGGCAACATGCCCAATTTCCCAGCCAAGGCGCTGATCACATCGTTGGGGGCGTCCAAGATGATACAAATGATGGAAATCCCCCGTTGCCGGTAGGGTATCCCCAAGCGCCCGATGATGTAGTCGTTATAGTCGTGCAGAATATTGTTGAGTTTGTCCACCACTTCAAGATTTTCCACAATAATGCTGACCGCTGCAATTCTGGTTTGCATCCGTACTTTACCTCCTTAACCTTACCGCTCCAGATCCGGCTCTTCGCCGGGATCAAGGCGGATCATCGTCGGATCCACCGTCCTGCCCCGGGAAGGGGCACTATATAAATTGTTTATTTTCTCCCTTGCCCATCCTTATCCCTTCTATCGACGGCAAATCAATCGGAATCTGGCCATCCTCTTGCCAAAACGGTTGCCGTATGGTAAATTTACTAAAAATCGCCAAAACCTGGCCACAGAAGATGTTAAGGGGGTGAAAGCTTGCAGATCATAACCCTGGGCCCGAAAGGGACTTTTTCTGAAGAGGCCGCGCTGCTCTATCAGCAACGGACCACCGGCCGGACGGAGCCGGAAAAGATCAAGTTTTCCAATATCTACGACTGCCTGCAAGCGGTGGAATCCTACCAGGCCGACCGGGCCGTTTTACCGGCGGAGAACATGGTGGACGGGATCATCGGGATCACCTTTGACGCCTTGATCGAGTACCATGATTTTATCAAGGTGAATGATGAGGTCCATGTCAACATCCAGTATGTTTTGGCGGGCAAGATGGACCGCCCCGCAAAGGTGGAAATAATCTACTCGCACCCCTCGGCCCTCAACCAGTGCGCCCAAAACCTGGAAAACCTTTTTCCCGCCATTGTGCCGGTCCCCGTGGCCTCCACGGCGGAAGCAGCCGTCAAAGCCGCGGAAGAACCAGGCGTGGCCGCTTTGTGTTCGCCCCGCACCGCCCAGGAATACGGCCTCCATATTCTCCTGGAAAACCTGGCCGATTATCCCGGCAACGAGACCCGCTTCTTCGTCTGCGGGCTAACCGACCACGCCCCCACCGGTAATGACCGTACCCTGTTGGCGGTCCGTTTTGGCGTGAACCGCCCGGGCCAACTGCACACGATCACCGGTTTCTTTGCCGAAAACGGGATCGACCTAACTTTTGTCCAGTCCCGCCCGTATAAGGTACGCCCCCAAGAGTATGTCCTGCTTTTCGAGATGGTCGGGCACAAATCCGAACCTGGACTGAAAAAAGCCCTCCACCAGGTGGAACAGACGATCCGGAAGACCAACGGTTGGAAGAAAGTCCTGGGAAGTTACCCCCACCGCAAGAAGGAGGAAAACAGTTCCAACCGGACCGGCGGCCGCCAAGCTTGAATCAACCCCGCTTCACCACTTTTCACGGGCGCTGATCGCCGTCAGCCCATCCCGGTCCATTATTTCAATTCCCCGCTGCCCCTTCAGCGCGATCAGTCCCCTTTCTTGCCAAGCCGACAGTTTGCGGCCCAAGGTTTCCTGGCCCATGCCAAGCTGAAAAGCACATGTGCCTCATGTCGGCTATGGGCCGCTACGGCCAACCCCCCTCTCATTTTTGTTTTGAATTATACAACAGGAAGCTGGTCTTAGGCCATTTGTCAACACTTATATGATATTTTTTGCAACCAGCTAAAATCAGCAAATTTTGTTTTTTTTTTGGTTACTTCTTGACTTCCATTTAATAATTTAACTATAATCCAAATGAACGAAGCGCCACCAAGGTCACCTTTCTTTCCGAAGGCAATTTTGCGGTTAAGTATTATCTAGTGTAAATGGGGGATAGATAACACTGTTGGGGGTAGAGCAATGAAAACAAACGCCAAAATCAAACTGCACGGGTTTAACAACCTCACCAAAACCCTGGCCTTCAGTATGTACGATATCTGTTATACCAAAACGGTGTCCGACCGTAACGCGTATATTGCCTACATTGATGAGCAGTATAATGCGGAAAGATTGACACAGATTCTGAAGAACGTGACCAAAATCATTGGGGCTAATATTTTGAGCATTGCCAACCAAGATTACGACCCCCAGGGCGCCAGTGTTACGCTTTTAGTCTGCGAGGGAAATGGCGGCAATACGATTCAGAAGAAGCAATCTTCCTCCCTTGAGCCCGAGGTAATCCTCGCCCACCTGGATAAGAGCCATATAACTGTCCACACTTATCCGGAATACCATCCCCTTGACGGGGTCTGCACCTTCCGGGCGGATATTGATGTTTCAACTTGCGGACAGATTTCTCCGCTTAAGGCCCTTAATTATCTGATCAATAGTTTCGACACGGATATCATGACCATTGATTACCGGGTGCGCGGCTTTACCAGGGATATCACGGGCCGGAAGATCTTTAATGACCACAAATTCAATTCGATTCAGGACTATATCGACCAGAGCATTTTAGAGAAATACCAAATGATTGACGTCAATATCTACCAGGAAAATCTTTACCACACCAAATGCAAACTCAAGCATTTTGAGTTGGACAATTACCTGTTTGGTTTCTCCGAAACAGACATTCACCCGGACGAAGCACAAGAAATAACTCACCGCTTGAAGAAGGAGATGGATGAGATCTTCCACGGCATCAATCTCCCGTAACCGCAAGATAGAGGCGATAACTTTGATCAGGAACCGAATTGCCTCATCATGAAAGACACCGAAATTTTGGACTTCACGAAAGTCCTTGGTTAATAGGCCTTTTGGCAATGGCCGCACCAAACCAGACAAGGGGGGTAAAGAATGATTGAACTGTGGTTTTCGGAAAACCATACGGAAGATGTGCGTTTTTCAATTAAAGTCGAACCGCTTTGGTCCGAACAAACAAAGTTCCAAAGGATCGATTTCTTTAAAAACCCGACCTTTGGCACTTTTTTTACCCTGGATGGCTTCATCATGATGACGGAGAAAGACGAGTTTATTTACCATGAGATGATCTGTCACCCGGCCTTTGCTACCAATCCCGGGATCCAGAGGGTGCTGATTATCGGCGGCGGCGACGGGGGAACCGCCCGCGAGGTGGCACGCTACCCAACGGTTGCACAGATTGATCAAGTGGAGATCGATGAACGGGTCGTCCACCTCTGTCAACAGTATTTGCCCCAGACCGCTTTCGTCTTCGCAAACGAACCCCGACTTAAACTACACTTCGTGGACGGGGTGGAGTTTATTAAAAACGCCCCAACCGGAGCTTATGATTTGATCCTGGTCGACTCCACGGACCCAATCGGTCCGGGCGAAGGCTTATTCACTCTTGATTTTTATCGCCACTGTTACCGGGCCTTAACCGCCAACGGGATCCTCATCAACCAACACGAAAGCCCTTTTTATCCACAGGATGCCCGGGAAATGAAACGGGCCCACCAAAAAATTAAAGCCACCTTCCCCATCGCCCGGGTCTATCAGTTTTTCATGCCGACCTATCCTTCCGGCCATTGGCTGTTTGGTTTTGCCGCCAAGACCCTCGACCCGGTCGCCGATTTCAAACCCGCCCAATGGCAGCAGTTTAACTTAAAAACAAGATATTATAACCCCGGCGTCCATACGGCCGCGTTCGCCCTCCCCACATACGTCCGGGAGATGCTGGCCGAAGATGCTTAAGGCAATTTCATGTTTACAAATTTAGCCATCACCGGGAACGGGTTGCTTTACCCCACAGCCAATGATATGATTGGCCTAGTTCGACTGGAAACATCATCTCCGCCCACCGGACGCCCCGCTGCCGCCGGCGCCGGACTTTATGGTAAAGACCAAAGATGCTTCCGGTCGTAAATACCCTAACAAATTACGAAAAAACAGTAAAGACGTTTAAGTTAAGTAAAACCTCCTTTATAATAGAAAGGGCAGTCCTTGCGTCTGCCTCGTCGCTTTTGCACCCGCCTTCACCCTACAACTCCAAAAAGAAAGGAAGTGACTAATTGAACGTCCTCTTCCAGAAATTCAAAGAAGTTCTTTTCGCCGTAACTCCTGTCACCGTAATTGTCTTAATCCTCAATTTCACACTTACCCCCCTCGACTACCACTTGCTGGTGCGGTTTCTTCTCGGCGCTTTCTTGATCATCATCGGACTGACCATCTTCTTATTCGGTGTGGAGATCGGCATTACCCCCATTGGTAACCTGATGGGTAATGCCCTCACCCGAAGCAACAAAGTTTGGTTCGTCGGCCTCGCTGGCCTCATTTTAGGGTTTTTTATTTCCATCGCCGAACCCGATCTCCATATCCTAGCCGGTCAAGTTCAGACCGTAACGGCCGGCGTCCTTTCCCAAACAAGCATCGTGGTGGTTGTTTCGGTGGGAATCGCCGTCTTGCTAACCCTTGGCCTTTTTCGGATCGTTTATAACCTGCCCTTAAATAAAATGTTGACCCTTATCTATCTTCTCATTCTGATCCTGGGGATCTTCTCTTCCTCCGGTTTTATCGCGATCTCGTTCGATGCGTCCGGCGCCACCACCGGCGCCTTGACCGTTCCTTTTATGCTCGCCCTTGCCTACGGTGTCTCTTCTTTAAAGAAGAACGGCACCGCTTCGGAGGAAGACAGCTTCGGCCTGGTGGGAGTGGCCTCTGCCGGCGCCATCCTGGCGGTAATTGTCATGAGCCTCTTTTCCCGGGGTGACGAACTGAGCGGCAGTCTGGAATTACAGATAACACAGTCCTCTTCAATTATCGCTCCGTTTCTGCACGAACTGCCCACCGTCGCCGGGAATATAATTTTGGCCCTTCTCCCCCTATTAATCACCTTTCTGTTCTTCCAGAAGTTCTCCATTCAGCTTCCCCGGCGGGCTTTCAAGAAAATTATCAAGGGCCTGCTCTACACTTTTATCGGTTTGGTCTTATTTTTAACCGGTGTAAACGCCGGTTTTATGGATGTCGGCAGTTTAGTCGGCTATCGTCTCGCGATGTTGGAACAACCCTGGCTCGTGTTTTTGATCGGTTATATCCTTGGTTTAGCCGTTATCCTGGCCGAACCGGCCGTATATGTTTTAACAACACAGATTGAAAACGTGACGAGCGGCTACGTCAAACGCCGGATCGTCCTGTTCGCTCTTTCGCTGGGGGTGGGCTGCGCCGTCACCTTATCCATGGTGAGAATTCTTATCCCCGGTGTCCATCTCTGGCATTTCCTGTTACCAGGGTATATCATCTCCATCAGCCTCTCTTATGTGGTGCCATCTTTATTTGTCGGGATTGCCTTTGATGCGGGAGGTGTTGCTTCCGGCCCGATGACCGCCACCTTTGTTTTAGCCTTTGCCCAAGGAGTCGCTGAAGCAACCGAAAGCGCCAATGTTTTGATTGACGGTTTTGGGGTGATTGCGATGGTTGCTTTAACCCCATTAATTGCCCTGCAGGTTTTGGGATTTATTTATAAAATCAAATCGCAAAAGGTGGGTGTTGATCATGGGTAATAACGCCGGAAGCGGCGAATGGGTCTTGCTTTGCGCGATTGTTAATTTTGGCGCCGCAGGTAAAGTAATGAGTGTTCTTCGCCAACAAGGAGTTACCGGAGGCACCATCTTTTTAGGTAAAGGCACTGTTCGGAACCATCTATTGGAAATACTGGACTTAAACGATATCCGGAAAGAAATTGTCCTGAGTGTCACGTTGTCATCCTTGGCCGACCGGGCACTGGAAGCGCTCAATAAACAGTTGACTCTTTATAAACCCCATCATGGCATCGCGTTTACCATTCCGGTCAAAGGCCAGATTGGCATCCATCATCCGGAAGCGCCGGACCAATCAGAGGAAAGAAGAGGTGGGAATAAGCCAATGCATAATGCGATCTTTGTGATTGTGGACAAGGGCAAAGCAGAAGAGGTCGTTGAAGCGGCCAAATCCGTCGGCGCACGGGGTGCGACCGTCATCAACGCCCGAGGCTCGGGGATCCACGAAACACAGAAGTTATTTGCCATGTCAATCGAACCGGAAAAAGAAATCGTGATGATCCTCGCCCAAACCGAACTTACTGACGCCATCGTGTCCAAGGTCAGCGAAGAACTCCAGATCGAAGAGCCCGGAAAAGGGATCATGTTTATCCTCAACGTGGATAAGACTTATGGCTTATATGATTGAAAAAAACAAAGCCCGGTTGGCCATGCCAACCGGGCTTTCGGCTGTACGATCATTTCCTTACATTCAATTCTTGCTCGATTCGGCCCAGATCCGCCAGGGCCATTTCTGCTTCGCGCAGGACGTGGCTGGCCAGTAAGGGCGAGATCAAACTAAGCACTTTACAGGTTTCCACCAATTCCAAAGCAACCGCCTTAAAATCTCTGATCTCCATGGTAGCCGTAATGACTTCCCCATTAAACCGTTGCAGCCTGGGGATGACAAATGGTTCTTTGAGGTTCCCAAAGCCCGGTGGCAACGGCTCGCCCATCATATCGGCCGGTAAGAGATGGTTTTCAAAGTCCCTGGGCACCAGCATTGATTGTAAGTCCTCCCCTTGCAAACGCAAGGTTTCGAAACTCTCCCCGAATTGGGTTGCCCTATGGACCAACGGCCGTTCCGAAGGATCCAACAACTGAGCGATAAACCTGGCGTGGTCCCCCATGATCCGGAGCCAAAAGATCTCTTCTTCCAGCGCCAATTCGGCCAGCGGAGTCTGGATGTTATTGTTCAGCTTCAGCAAGTTTGCCCGGAAACGGATCGCCTCCCGGCGGATGTGGTCTAATAATAACGGGTAATTAAAGCCACCAAGACGGCAGGTGATCATGCGTTTTAAGACATAAGTCTTGAACGCAATGATCCGGCCTAAGGCTTTAATCACATCTTGGTTCAAAGCCAAAACCGCCGCCCGGTCATTGGGCGTCCGGTCGGCACGGGCTTTCAAATCAGCAAAAATCTTCTCCAGTTGTTGTGCTTCATCAATTAACGCCGTTTCCGAACAAGGCAATCCTTCCCGGATAAAGAGGGCATGTTCCGACATGATCTGTGTCCAGAACCGGTTTTGCCTTAACGACTCGGTAATAAAATCAGTCCTCTCCATATTCGGTCTCACCTCCACATAAAACCCTATCTCATTATAGTAGAGACCGAATGGGAATGTGTTCGTCCACGAAGGACCGAAAGCAGAATTGCTGGCCTTCTTCCGTAACCAGCAAAGAGCTTTCCGGGTAACTTTAAAAAAGCCAAAAGGACCACCAAAAGTCTTTTTTTGTCAGACTTAGGAGAATAAGTATCGGGTCGGACGGAAGGCAAATAAAAAACACGGCCATTTGCATCGGCCGTGCGTTTTTTGACCCATAGCTGCGCCGTCATTGTCAGGTGGTGGATCTTTTCGGTCAACATGGATAATAATTAAATGTAGTATCCCGTGCGTATGGAAAACTCACAAAAAAAGAGGAACCCCGCCTTCCCCTGGAATCAGTCGCGTGCGACACGAAGGGGAAGGCCAGAGTTTCTTACGGGAGTAATTTCCTCAATTACCGTACCAAGATACAGGTTGCCTCCGACATACTGCTGCCGTCGTCGTTCAGGTCGTGCCTTTTTGTGCCAATCCAATAGCAGGCATTTTTTCCGACAAACCCGGCTGTGTAGACCTGGTTGCCATAAACGAAGATCGATTTCGCCTCTGACTTATCACCATCACTTTCGAGGTCATGCTTCTCATCGCCGTCCCAGTAACAGGCGATACTTTTTCCCAGAGTTTCATGACTATAATAACCCCCGGCGTATACCTGGTTACCCTGGACAAAGAGCGATAAAGCTTTAGCAGGTTTATCGCCTTCGAGTGGCTGATCATTCGGATCTCCCCCGGTTTTCGCTTTCACGCGGTAAAAGGCTTCTTGATTATGGCCTAATGATCCGCCCATGTAAATACGGCTGTTATCCACTAAAATATGGGCTACATCTCCATCGAAATTATCTATCTCCGTCTCGTTGTTAAGCCAGCAGCGAGCCCACAGAGATCCTGAGACTGCAACATAAACCCCATCAACATTGACGAAGATCGATGTTACGCTCCCACCAGAAGTATCAAGATCGTACTGTTTCGTTTGATCCCAGTAGCAGGGGATTAGGTTCGCCCCCTCGAAGTAATGACCGCCCGCGTAGACCTGGCCGTTGTAAATATAACCGCAAAGCACCTCAGCATTGTTGTCGAGGTCGTCAGGATTGACCAGTTCTTGC